>DASZUZ010000093.1:0-5391 GCA_035547415.1 Bryobacteraceae bacterium
TTCCGGTGGGCGCGGTGCTTGTGGTCTTCCGGGGCGAAAAGGAGGCCGCGAAAGCACCGGCGGCGGTTGCGGTCGAGAAGCCCGCTCCGGCCGCTCCCGTTCCGGAGGTTCATCGGATCCACGCGTCGCCCCTGGCGCAGCGGATCGCGAAAGAACGCGGGATCGAACTCAGCCAGGTTCACGGGACAGGTCCGCACGGAGAAATCACGCAGGCGGACGTGCTGCAGGCGGCGAAGCCGGAAGAGAAGCCTGCGCCCGAGGAGCCTGCACCCGCCGTTCCGGCGCGAACGCGTTCCGAGGTTCAGGCCGGAATGCGGCGGGCGATCGCGGCGGCCATGGCACGATCGAACCGCGAGATTCCGCATTACTATCTCGAAACCCGCATCGACATGGATCGCGCGCAGCGGTTTCTCGAGTCAGAGAATCAGAAGCGCCCGATCCGCGACCGTCTGCTGATTGCCGTCGTTCTGATCAAGGCGGTGGCGAAGGCGCTCAACGAAGTGCCGGAGTTGAACGGGTACTGGACGGATGACCGGCTGCAGCCGCAGGAAGCGATTCACATCGGGCTCGCGATCGCGCTGCGGCAGGGCGGGCTCGTCGTGCCGGCGATTCACGACGTGGACACGAAGAGTCTGGACGAACTGATGCAGGCGATGAGCGACCTGATTACGCGAGCGCGAACGGGAAGGCTGCGCGGTTCGGAGCTGACCGACGGGACCATTACGATCACTCATCTGGGGGATCTGGGCGTCGAAACCGTCTATGGCGTGATCTATCCGCCTCAGGTAGCGTTGGTGGGCTTCGGCAGGATCGTCGATTCGCCGTGGGCGGAAAACGGAATGCTGGGAATCCGGCCTGTGCTGACCGCGACGATCGCCGGAGACCATCGCGCCACGGACGGCAGGCGCGGCGCGCAATTTCTCACGGCTCTGAACAGGTGGCTGCAGGAACCGGAAAAGCTTTAGTCAGAGGACACCATGAGTGACACAGCGATCCGGGATGCGATCTTCAAAGGCCTCAAAAAAATTGCGCCGGAAGCCAATCCAGCGCAACTCGCCCCGGATGAAAATCTGCGGGAAGCTCTGGATATCGATTCGTTCGATTATCTGCATTTTCTGATCGGACTGCACGACAGTCTGGGAGTCGAGATCCCCGAGTCGGATTACGGCAAGCTGCGGACGCTGGACGATCTGGCCGGATATCTTTCGCGGCGGGTCGCGGCATAGTCATTTCCTGAAAAAGTTGTATACTTTCGGCTACCAGTTCCGGGCAGCAGGAGGGCTGGCGCATGGCCGAGGAGTCGATTTCGACGGTATTAGCGGAAGTCGGGGAGATTTCCGCGAGTAAGTCGGCGCCCCGCGAGAAACGTCTGACCGTGTGGGCCGTTCCTCTGATCACCGCGCTGCTGCTGACCTCCGTATTTCTGGTCTATTACTTCGTTTACGTCACATCGCAGCGCGAGCATCTCGCGAACCGGAATTTCCGCTCCCTGGCGGTTCTGGGGGATCAGATTCAGGCTTCCGTGTCGTCCTACGGCAGCATTCTCGAGTTCTACGCGGACCTGGTCAGGGAACACCGGCAGAAGGGCGTTCGGAACAAAGGACACTTTGAGCAGTTTCTGATTGTGCGGCCGGAAGACCTTGACAAGCCCAATCGGGAGGAAGAAACGCGGCGGGATTATCTGAAATTCCTTGCGCCAGACCTCGACGTGAACGAGACGCCCGCCGCGGCTCCGCGGCCGCGCTTCGAGGTCCAGCGCCGCAACGGCCAATGGCGGCTGATTCTCACGTCGGAACACCATAACACCACGACGAAAACGTCGCATTCGGAGTCGCTCGATTACACCGGTTCACTGGAACTGGACAAACTGATGCGGCCGTTCGTCGGCTCGCTGCCTTTCGACGACATTCTTCTTGTTTCGGACAAAGGCGACATCATTTACCAGGAAAAGAAAGCGGGTCCGCAGTTCACCACGCTGTCCGCTCTGCTGCAGGCGCAGACGGACGGCGCCGCGGCGAAGCCGGAGGGCAACAAGGCGGAAGGCAGCAAGAGCCACGAAAGCGAGAACGCTTCGGGAGCGGGCAAGTCTGAGTCCATCGCGCACAATTCGGATGAGACATGGCGATCCAGGTCGATGCACCTGACGGACGTGACGCTCGCCGGTACGAGATACAAACTGTTCCTTCAGCCGGTACTGGTGGACGCGTTCAGCGAGAATTCCGGCGCGCAGGAACCGGCGCGGGAATGGGTGGTATGCGGTCTCCGATCCGCGGCGGCGCTCGAATGGGAGGCTCTGTCGATCTCTTATACCGCCATGATCTGGTTCACGGTCGTGTTCTTTGCGATCGCGGTGAGCGGCCCGCTTCTCAGGGTGCTTTCCATGAACCGGAGAGAACATTTCCGCCTTCGGGAAGTGGTGTCGCTGGGTCTGTTTCTGATCGTTTTGACCGCCGTCATCACATTCTCGGCATTCCAGGCGACCGGTATTCCCCTCAGCGATGACACGGAAGTTCAGTTGAAGTGGCTGCAGAACAGACTATCCGGAGCGGTCCACCAGGATCTGGCGGAAATGCGGCAACAACTCATCGATTGGTGTCGCTCAGAGGAGTTTCGGGGATCGCAGAAAGTGCGTGGCGATGCGCACGTTGCCGAAGCCAGTGAAGTCGTGCGGAACTCGCCGACCGGGGGCGCGCAGAGCGACGCGGTCGGAACGCCTCCTCCGCCTGACGCCTATCCGTACGCCAGCAATGCTTTCTGGACCGACGATGACGGACAGCAGATCATCAAGTGGAGCGCGGGCCGTTACGTCACGCCGATGATCGACATGTCCGGGCAAGCGGTCTACACGCAGCCGAAAGAGAGTTATCTCGATGGCAGGGGCCCGACGTTCTATTTCGGCTCGGTCCTCCCACCGAACAAACTGGACTATCTGGCCGTTCTGTCTATCAATACCGGCGATTGTGTCAGATACTCCGGCGCGGGGACCGCGGAAGACCTGCGGGATGACATCAGCGGCGGCACGGCTTTTCTGAGCGCTCAGCCACTTTCGCTGATCGACCCGATTCTGCCATCCGGTTACGGCTTCGCGCTCATCGACGAGAAGGGGAACGTTCTCTTTCACAACGACAAGACCAGAAACCTCCACGAGAATTTCTTCGAGGAGAGCGACTGGAGCAAATATCTGTACGCGGCGGCATACGGTCACGCGGGACAGGCTTCTCTGCCGGTTCGATACAAGGGGCAGAGTTATCGCGCGAGCGTCTCCTCGATCGAGGGCGTTTCCCGGGCGCCGTGGACGCTCATCGTTTACCGGGATCTGACGTGGGTCCGGACGCTGAACCTTCAGGCGACCATCATGGCATCCACGCTGTTAATGGTGTTCCTTGCCGGGCCTATTCTCTGGATCGCGATCTGGTGGGCCGTGCACCGCCCGCGCCACGCGCCGGAATGGTTCTGGCCGAATGCGCGCCGCGCTCGCACCTACCGTCTGAAGACCGCGGCTTACACAGTTCTGACCGCTCTTTACCTGCTTTCCGGATTCGCCGGATCACCCGAACAGACATTCCTCGTCTCGGCCGCTCTGCCGTACGCGATCCTGCTGGTTACGATCTGGTGTTACCGCGCATCGCCACGCCTCAAAACCGGAGCGGCGAAACATGCCGGCCGCGGCGCGCTAGCTATTTCCGCAATCGGCGTCGCGGCCATTCTGTCCGCGACGCGCCGGTCCGGGTCGCGTATCCATTTCCCCGGGTGGTGGTCAAGCGGAGGATTCGTCATGGCCGCGACGCTGCTCGAACGCCCGCGCCGGTTTCTGGTCGCGAGATGGGCCGAATGGCAGACGTCCGCGCCGTCCGAACCCACTACCGCCACGAGGGGACCACAAACGGCCAGGGCATGGCGGCTCCACTATGCCGGGGGCGTGCTGTTCGTGATCTTCCTGGCGGGCTTCCTGATGCCGGCGGCTCTTTTCCGGGCCAGCCTGACGGTCGAGCGCCGACTGCAACTGAAGCAGGCTCAGTTGCACCTGGCATCCGCCCTCGATACGCGACTGCAGCGCATCGCCAAAGCATGCGACGACGGCGACCTGAACGAGCTGGCCTGTCATCGGCTGGAGTACGCGAAATTTGCGGACCGCGGCCAGATTCAGCCGCTCCGCGAGCCGGTCTGGAATCGAATTGTCTTCGATCCGCTCTTTCCGGCGAGCGGCAAATTTCTCTTTGCAGCGCACTCAGTAAACAAAGAGGCGGAAGAACCCTACGGTTCCTGGTTCGAGTCGATTGTCTATCTTCTCCATCACGACTACAACCAGGCCGCGGCGGAAGCGCTCGGCGTGATTCCGGACCGCACGGGTTCCGTGAAACGCCACGAAGGTCCGGGGCCCGACTGGTCATGGGAGAGCGACGGTTCGCATCTGACGCTGCGGTTCCACGGCTTTCACATCCCGGTCGAACCGGAGACAGAGACTGAACAGGATCTGCTGATCCGATCGGATCTGCCGCACTCGCCGGTGTCGGAAGTGACCGCGCTGGCTGGCCTCGGCGTCCTGGTAATGCTGGTGATGGGCGCGCTCGTATGGCCTCTGACGAGAAGGATCTTCCTTTTCCGCATCGCCACGCTCCGGCTGCCACTCGCGCAGCAGGCGGCGGAAGCGATCCGGGACGGACGTAACGTTGTGGTCCTGACGCCGCCGGTTTCCGACTGGCGCGTGGAAGGATCGAAATGGACGCTGGATGTGGCCACGCTCGCGACAGATCCATCCTGGGGCGAGTCTTTCGATCTGGAAGCAGTCCCTCGGAACTGCGTCGTTGAACTCCTGCATTTCGAGCACATGACGGGCGATCAGGCTACCGATGCCCAGAAGTTCGTTCTCCTGGGGCGTCTGCTCAATCGGGAGAACACGCAGTGCGTGGTTGTGATGAAAGTCCCCGCATCCATGGACGAATACCGCCGCATGTTTCCCGGTCTGGAACTTTTCGATCTGCGGGATGAGCCGTTCTACTGGCTGGCGCAGTGCGAGGGTCCGGTGCGTGACCTGATCTGGAAGGAGTGCAGGGACCTTCCCGCGCTGTGGCCGCTAGGGGCCCGCCTCGCGAAAGACCTGGAACATGAAGACGTTCATTCGCGGGAGACAATTGCGTCCGAGTTACTCGAACGGGCGGACCCCTATTACCGGATGGTGTGGAAGGAGTGTTCGCCGGATCAGAAGTTCGTACTGGCGCAACTGGCCACTGACGGGATGCTGAACCCGGCCAACGACCGGGCCATTCGTCAACTCGTCCGCCGCGGGCTCATCCTGACGACGCCGCAGTTCCGGATTGTGAACGAGAGCTTCCGGCGCTTCCTCGTTTCGGCGCCTACGCTGGCCGAGCGGCGCGAATGGCGCCGTGAAGC
>DASZUZ010000094.1:0-4426 GCA_035547415.1 Bryobacteraceae bacterium
TTCCGTCCGCGCCCATCCTGATCGGGCTCTGCTGCGCGAAGGGCCGACCTTCCAGCATCGGCAGGAATTCGGAAAGCGGTTCGGCTTTGGTGGAGGGGTGGTCGTGAAGGCGGCGCCAGCTTTCACCGGAAGCGAGGTCGACGACGATGATGCCGTTCGGCCCCCGATCGGAGGAGTCGGTGATGAAGGCCGTACCGCCGGGACCGCGGCGGAGGTCGAACCGCACGTCATTGAGATAAGTCGTCGGGAGCGCGACGTCCTGAGGGAACAGAATCCGATGGGCGAGCTGATTTGTCTTCAGGTCCACGCAGAGGAGCTTGGGACCGCCGAACTCCGTCGGCTGAAACATCGGGCTGCCGGTGTCGAGGATCCATAACCGATCTCGTGGATCGACCACGACACTCTGGACTGAGATCAGCGTGCTCGCATTCGTCTCTTCGTCGGGGAAGGCGACGGGCGTTCCGTCTTTCACTTCGGCTATGGTGAAGCGGACGTCGTCGCCCCACTTCGGGTAGCAGACGAAAATGCGGCCGCGATGCGAGACGGTGACGCCGGTGGGCATCGCGCCGTCGAAGTACGCGACCGCTTCGAGCTCGCCGACGGGCCGGTCGGTGGCGAGTTCCATGTCAGTTCGGCTTGAGGACGACTTTGATGCAGTTGTCCTCTTTGTTTTTGAACATCGTGTAGGCCTGCGGGGCCTGATCGAGGCGCATGTGGTGCGTGATGACGAAGCTGGGGTCAATCTCGCCCTTCCGGATGCGCTCGAGCAACGGCTTGAGGTAACGATGCACGTGGCACTGGCCCGTGCGGATGGTCAGGCCGCGGTTCATCAGGGAGCCGAAGGGGAATTTGTCGATGAGGCCGCCGTAGACTCCGATGACGGAAACGGTGCCTCCGTTGCGGCACGCCATGATGGCTTCGCGCAGCGCAATGGGCCGGTCGGTTTCGAGCATCATGGCCTGTTTGGCGCGGTCGTAGGCGCCGTAGATGCCAGGGGCGTGCGCCTCCATTCCGACGGCGTCGATGCAGGCGTCCGGGCCGCGGCCGCCCGTCATTTCCTTCAGGGTTTCGAGAACGCTGGTTTCTTCATAGTTGATGGTGACGGCGCCGACTTTCTCGCTCGCCATGCGAAGCCGGTCGGGAAAGCGATCGATGCCGATGACGCGTTCGGCGCCGAGCAGGTACGCGCTCTTCATGGCGAACTGGCCGACGGGACCGCAGCCCCAGACGGCGATGGTGTCGCCCGGCTGGATATTGCACATTTCGGCGCCCATATAGCCGGTGGGAAAAATGTCGGAAAGGAACAGGACCTGATCGTCGGTGAGTTCTTCGGGGACCTTGATGGGACCGACGTCGGCGAAGGGCACGCGGGCATACTCGGCCTGTCCGCCGGCGAAGCCACCGAGCATGTGGGAGTAGCCGAAGATGCCGGCAGGCGAGTGTCCCCAGAGTTTTTCGGCGATCCAGGCGTTGGGATTGGAGTTTTCGCAGCCGGCGAAGAGTCCGTGTTTGCAGGAGAAGCAGGAGCCGCAGGCGATGGGGAACGGGACCACGACGCGGTCGCCTTTCTTCAGATTTTTGACCTCGGCGCCGGTCTCGACGACTTCGCCCATGAATTCATGGCCGAGCACGTCACCGCTCTCCATCGTCGGGATGTAGCCGTTGTAGAGGTGAAGGTCGGAGCCGCAGATCGCGGTCGAAGTGATGCGGACGATGGCGTCGCGCGTGTTCAGGATTCGGGGGTCGGGTACCTGTTCGACCCGCACGTCGTTCTTCCCCATCCAGCAGGTGGCTCTCATATTCGCTCCTTCGAATTCTGGTGTTCGTTGCGGCGGCGCTATGCCGGCACGGGTTCCGCGGAGGGCTGGGCCGCGTGCATGCCGGGGCAGATGCTGGCATCCGACTTGACGATTTCGCCGGTTTCCATCAACTGCTTGAAGGCGTGGAGTTCACGTTCGATGCGGTCGCCGGGGTCCATGCCGGCGAGACGCGCGGCTTTGGCGGCGATGGCGCCGCCGGGCGGCATATAGTTCATCTCGACGGTGACGAGAGTGCCGCGTCCGCCGGGGGCGCGCTCGAAACGCACGGAACCGGCGTGTTCGACGATGGAACCGCCGAGAGTGCGCCAGGCGATACGCGAATCAGGCTCATCGCCGGTGGTTTCGGCATCCCATTCGACCGTTTTGCCGAGGGGGCCTTTGGCTTTCCAGTGAGAACGATTGCCGGTGACCTGGACGGATTCGAGATGCGTCATGAAGGCGGGCAGATTCTCGAGATTGCGCCAGAAGCGGTAGAGATCTTCGGCGGAACGGTCGATGATGGCGCTCTTTGCGATGCGAACGGAATGGTCCGCCGATTTTGCGTGACCGTTCGTCTGCGCCGTGAGCTGCTGGCCGCAAACGACGTCAAGCGCGGTAACGCCGAGGACCGCGGCGGTGGCTGTCATCAGTCTGGTCCGGTTCGCGCCCCGGGAGTTCATGGCGGAACCGAGGGAGGCGAGATCCATCAGGTCGCCGCCCACGCGGCCCCATACCCAACCGGCGGGGCGCCGGTTCGACAGGATGCCCACCCCGGCAGCGATCTCCCGGAACCCGTAAGTTCGCAGCACCTTGCGCGTGCGGTTCCTGTTGGGAGCGCCGATCAGGCCGGCGACTTTGCCGGGCGCGACAACCTCCGCGACGCCGAGCCCGATACTGAACCATCCGAGTCCGTTGGCGAGCCGCTCGTGAACGCCATTATGACGAGTTTGCGAAGTCAGATTTTCCCGCACGCCCTCATGCTAGTGGGTCAGGAGTGGAGGCGCTGTGCGTTTTTATCCGAGATGCGACGCGGCATGTGCAAGGCGAACCTGTTAGGGAGAAGCGGCGCACCGAGAGGGGCGAAGGCTCGCAGGCGAAGCGTGCCTGTCCGGCGTTCCGCAGGTAATATCGAAGCGGAATTCCATGAGTGACGCGCTGTTTATCCATCGGATCCATTTCGCGTTCACGATCCTTTATCACTACATTTTTCCGCAACTGACGATGGGGCTGGCGCCGCTGATTGTGGCGTTCAAAACGCTCGCGCTTCGAACCGGGAATTCGCTGTACGACGACGCCGCGCGGTTCTGGGCGCGGATATTCGGGATTAATTTCCTGGCGGGCGTGGTGACCGGGATTCCGATGGAGTTTCAGTTCGGAATGAACTGGGCGCGATTTTCGCAATTGACCGGCGGGGTGATCGCGCAACCGGTGGCGATGGAAGGCGTGTTTTCGTTCTTCCTGGAATCAGCATTTCTCGGATTGTTTTTGTTCGGCGAGACGAAGCTCAGCCGCGTGGCGCACTGGTGGATGGCGTTCCTGGTGTTCGCGGGGTCGTGGCTTTCCGGTTTCTTCATTGTGGCGGCGAACGCGTGGATGCAGCATCCGGTGGCGTATGAAAGGCTGCCCGACGGGTCGTTCCAGGTGAGCAGTCTGTGGGGCGTGCTGCTGAACCGGTGGACGCTGCTCGAATACGCGCACACGATGAGCGGAGCGGTGATCACGGGCGCGTTCGTGATGGCGGCGACCGGGGCGTTTTATGTATTGAACCGGCGCGCCGAGGAGTTCGGACGTATATTTTTGCGGACTGGCGTTACGGCGGGCGTGATTGCGAGCGTTTGCCAGATCTTTCCGACGGGCGACCTGCACGGCAAGTACATGGCGCAGGAACAGCCGGTCACGATGGCCGCGGCGGAGGGACTGTTCCGGACGGAGATCGGGGCGCCTCTGGTTCTGGTCGGGCAGCCGGATGTGGAGCATGAGCGGATTGACAATCCGATTGCCGTAAACAAGGTGCTGAGTTTCCTGGTGTACGGGACGCCGACGGCCACAGTGAAGGGTCTGGACGATTTTCCGCGGCAGGACTGGCCGACGAACATCCCGCTGCTCTATTTCGCGTACCACGTGATGGCGGGGCTGGGGACAATGTTCGCCGCGATCATGGCGGTCTCGGCGGCGTTGCTGTGGCGGGGCACGCTGTACCACGCGCGATGGATGCTGTGGATTCTGATGCTGGCATTTCCCTTTCCCTATATCGCGAATATGGCAGGCTGGCTGACGGCGGAACTGGGGCGTCAGCCGTGGCTGGTGTACGGACTGCTGCGCGTGGAGGATGGTTTTTCGCGGAATGTTTCGGCGGCGAGCGGGGTGTTCACGCTGCTGGGCTACATGGGAATGTACGCGATGCTGTCGATCCTGCTGCTGTTCCTGGTGACACGGATTGTGGAGCAGGGACCGGGGAGGCAGTGAGTGGAGACGGTCTGGTTTGCGCTCGTCGCGCTGATGCTGATCGGGTACGTGGTGCTGGACGGGTTCGATCTGGGCGCGGGCGCGCTGCATCTGATTGTCGCGCGAAGCGAGCAGGAGCGCCGGATGGTGATCGAGTCCGTGGGTCCGGTGTGGGATGGCAA
>DASZUZ010000095.1:0-5674 GCA_035547415.1 Bryobacteraceae bacterium
GGGAGAATGAGATCGACAAACTGATCGCCGCAACGGGCTTCGATCCGCGGAAAGATGTGACGGAGATCCTTGCCGCGTCGAACGGCGTCCAGCCGAAGCCGGACACGCTCGTCATGGCAAAAGGTAACTTCGACGTCGGCAAGATCGTGGCGGCCGTCAGCACGAAGAGTAATCAGCAGGTTCAGACTTACGGAGGAGCCACCCTGATTACCGGAACAGACTCGAAGATCGAACACGCCGTGGCTTTCCTCGGATCGAATATTGCGGTGGCGGGTCCTCTGGCTTCTGTAAAAGCAGCCATCGATCGCAGTACGGGCGTGAACTCGATCAACCCGTCTCTGGCGGCGCAGGTACAGACGCTGAGCACCACGGAAGATGCGTGGTCCGTCAGCGTGGCCTCGCTCGCTTCCCTGCTTCCAGGCACTATCACCGGACCGAAGGACAATCCGGTCGCGGCGCAGACGCTGCAGTTGGTGAAGAACATTCAGTCCTCCAGCGGTGGCGTGAAGTTCGGCGCAAACGTGCTCGTCACCGGGCAGGCTATCGCGGATACGCCGGAAGACGCAACAGCGCTGGCTGACGTGGTCCGCATGGTGGCAAGTCTGGTGTCGATTGCCGGTCAGAACGGAAAGGCCGGGGATGCCGCGGCGCTGCTCCAGAACCTGCAGGTAACAACGAGCGGTTCCACGGTGAATATCTCGGCCAGCATCCCGGAAAGTCAGATCGAGACACTGTTGAACGATTCGGGCGCCTCAAAGCACGAAGCCGCGATGAAAGCGCGCAGAATGTAAAGAAATAGTTGGCAAGTGAATTGCCACTAATCCGGGCGTGGTTCTTTCCAGACGCGCCCGGATATTGTTGTATAGCGCCGCAGGTGTTTTCCTTCTCCTCGCCGCCGTCGTTACTTTCCTGATCGTTCGTTTTCAGCCCATCGCCCGACAGTACGTCCTCTCCGCGCTCCGCGAGCGTTACAAGAGTGACGCGGAACTCGGTAACCTTCAGATTTCTCTGTTTCCCACAGTGAAGGCCACCGGCGAAAACCTCGTCCTGCGGTTTGCCGGAAGACGGGACATGCCGCCGATGATACGCATCAGCCGGTTCACGGTCGAGGCCCGCTTCATCGGCTTTTTCCGGAATCCCAAACGGATTCGGCTGCTGCGGCTCGAAGGGTTGCAGATCCATCTGCCACCTCGGAGCACCGGCGGGTCGCATCTTTCCGGGAATCCGAAGTTTCCGTTCGTGCTTGAAAACGTAGTTGCTGACAACATGCGACTGGAGACGATGCCGAAGGATCCCGATAAGGATCCCCTCGTCTTCGATCTTCACCAACTGCGGCTCCACTCCGTGGGAATCGGACAGGCCATGACTTTCCAGGCGAAGCTCACCAACCCGAAACCGCCGGGTCTTATCGATACGCAGGGCACGTTCGGTCCCTGGAACGCCGACGAGCCCACCGATTCCCCCGTCGCCGGCCGCTATACGTTTCGCAACGCCGACCTCAGCGTGTTCAAGGGCATCAGTGGGATTCTGTCGTCCGATGGCCAATACAAAGGCCATCTGGATACGATCGAAGTCACCGGAACAACGGACACTCCGGACTTTTCCCTGAAAGTCGCCGACCATCCGATGCCGCTGCACACGGAGTTTAAAGCGACAGTGGACGGAACCGACGGAGATACGATTCTGCATCCGGTAAAGGCGCGCCTGGGCCAATCGGAGTTCGAGGTCAGCGGCGCGATCGACCGCGGCGCGCTCGAAAAGCATAAAACAATTCTGCTCGAGGCGAAGACGACGACGCACGCGTACATTCAGGACTTTCTGAAACTGGCGGTGAAGTCCTCAAAGCCGCCGATGACCGGCGGCACCGGGTTCGACACGAAGGTAAAGATTCCGCCAGGAGAGTCCGACGTGGTCGACCGGATCGAACTCGACGGTAATTTCAGCCTGCAGGGAGTGAAGTTTACCAGCGAGGACGTGCAGCAGAAAATAGCGAACCTGAGTCACCGTGCGCAAGGAGAGCCGAAGAATACGGATCCGAACGTCGCGGCGGATTTTACCGGGCGCTTCCATCTGCGCCGCGGCAGTCTGTCGCTGCCGGATCTTCGATTCCAGGTTCCCGGCGCCCACGTCGCTCTCGCCGGAAAATACGCGCTGCGATCCGGAGAACTGGATTTCCGTGGAACCGCCAAAGTGGATGCAACCATTTCGGAAATGACCACCGGAGTCAAACACGTCCTGCTGAAAGCAGTGGATCCCTGGTTCAAACGAGATGGCGCGGGTGCCGTCCTTCCGATCAACATCACCGGGACACGAGGGGACCCCTCGTTCAAACTCGACATCGGACGCGTCATCAAACGCGATTAAAAATGCGGCGGATCCGGACAGATCCGCCGCACTCATGACAACGTCGAATTACTGGGCGATTTTATTCACGTGGCATTCGGCGCACGTGTTCTGGAACGTATGGCACGTAAAGCAACTCCGCGTGTCGAGTTTGGCCGGGAAGGCATGAGCGCCGGCCTTGAACAGCGGGAGCGGCTCATGGCTGCGCGGCAGTTCATTATGGCAGTCGCTGCAATAAGCGGCTGTATGGCAGGTCGCGCAGGTCGTACGATCGAGCGCGGCAAATTTCCCGTGCAGATCGTCCTTCCAGCGAGACGTGTGGCTCACCGGCCGCATCACCTGATGGCAGTTGACGCACTGGTTTTTCGACGCCGCGGAAGCCGTTACGTTCTGGTGGCAGACGAAGCACTTGGCGTTCGGTTCGGACGCCTCACGCTCGTGATGCAACCGGAACGCTTCCGTGTGGAAGTCCGGCTTCACATTCCGGGTGTGGCTGGTTGGAATAGCCAGGCTGGTCACCGTATCCGAATGGCAGGTCTTGCAGTTCGACATCCGGAATTCCGCTTTGATTGCTTTGGCGGAGTCATGGCACTGCACGCAATCGATCATGCGCGGCAGCGTCAGATTCTGGATGCTCGTACTCGTCGGGATCGCATAGTGGCAAGTGGTGCAGTTCAGGTCGAACTGGTTCTTCACCTTGAAATGCGCAATGTGCGAGAACGAGATATCCACGTACTTGCCCTGGATGTCGCGGCGTCCGGTGAAGCGCCGGGTTTCGGTAAACGCGGGATTCTCGATTTCCTCCGGCGTGTGGCAACCCCGGCAGCTTTCCGCCGACAACTCAGCCGTGAGTTGCGGCTTCATGCCGGGCTTCGAGTGGCACGTGGCGCACTGCTCATGGCTCGGGAAGCTGGCGAAAACGCCTTTGGCGTCGAACTTATGGCAGAAGGTGCAATCGGCGCGGAAACCCGTCTTCGGATCGATGCGCGCTTTCTTGTCGACGTGCTGCGCGTGCGAGAACTCGAACAGGAGCGCTCGCGAGGCTTTGTATCGCGGGTATGGAAGCAGATCGTCGGAACCGGACGGCGGGAACGACGAATGACACTGGGCGCAGACGGCCTGCTTGAGGTCTTTATTGAAGTCGTCGCTGTGGCAGGTCATACACTGGTCATGCCCCGGGCGCTTCAGCGTCACCGAACCCTCTTTGGACGCGACGTGGCAAAGGCTGCAATCGAGCGTTCCGCCGAGCTGGTCTTTATGGAACGCGTGAATCAGGAAATTCTTCGACTGCTGGGCGAAAACCGGAGCGGCCAGAAGCGCGAATAAGGTGAGTAAACGGGAAAGGCTGGTTCTCGTCGTCATCGTTTTCGGGTCAGTATTTCCACGCCACTCCGAGCCGGAAGACCTGCGAGTTCTTCAGATCGGGCGTAAAGAGAAAGAAGTCGTTGTCAAGGCTGTAATCGAGATAGACGCGGGTGCGCCGGTCGAGCCGGACCCACGCGCTGCCGAGAACGCCACTCTGATGCAGGTTGTTCAGATAGTAGAAGGCATCTTGCATGCTGATGCGCCGATAGTAGACGCCGCCGCTCAGACTGAAACGGCCTTCGCCGAAGCTGCGCCGGATCTCACCGGTCAGATCCTTCACGCTGGTTTCACCGGTCGCATGGAGGTCGTCCAGCGCCGTGGTCGTCAGCGGACTCAGGCGATCGGAATTGCGCTGGTGATATTCGAAGAATGTCTCGATCTTCCGGAACGGGAAATACTGGCCGTTAAACCGGTAATCTTCAAAGGATGTATCGAACGGACCCTCGTTCGCTCTGCTGTTTAGCCGTCGAACGACCACTTCCCCGCCCGCACGCAACCGGCTGAGAAACTGCCGATGGCCTTCCGCATTGAACTGACTGTACTGCTCGATGGGACCGAGATAGAGACGGTAGAGCGGATTCTTTGACGCAAGGTCACGCACGTCGCTCGTGTAGTCGAATGTGTAGTCTTTGTTCGTCAGTTTCTGGAAGAATCCACCGCGCATGGTGCTGCGCCCGTCACGAGACGAGTAGAGAGCGGAGGCTTCGAAATCGACGGGCGCCCCACCGTAGGCCCGAAGGTATGAGGTGATAAGCCAGCGGTCGTGCAGACGCTTCCGCAATACGGCGCGATTCGAACCTTTGATGTACCAGAGAGTCTCCAACTCGACGGAAGTGGTCGGATTCAGCTTGAGATTGAGATTCGCGCCCCCGATCGCGCGCTGTTCCGGGTCGGAGAAAAAGGAGAACCGCCGGCCGCCATAGACGGTGAGGTCGAATTTGGGGCGGCTGAGGGAAACAGAGGCGCCATCGAACGATGCGATTTCCGCGCCGTAGACATTGAGCCGGCCGAACTGAAGCGAAGTTCCGGCGAAAATGCCGTCTGTCGGTTTGCTGTTGATCTCGACACTGGCATCGAGAAATTCGTACAGGCGGTTGCCGTAAAACGTCTCGATGATATTTTCCGCGGGAGATCCCTGCTGAACTTTTGTCAGATCCTGGCGGTACCGCAGCGCAAAGTGGGTGTTGACGCGATCCGAGCCGTATCCCCGCGTGCCGAAATCGAGAAACTCTTCAATGCGGTTCGAGCCGGGCTGGAACGCCGCCGTTGAAGGAATGCCCGCCGGGTTAAAAAATCCGGTGTCCGGCGCATTGATGACGCCGGAATACGTGGGATTGCCTGTGAAATTCGTCTGATAGCGCTCGTAATCCGTGCGGCTCTCAAAAAAGAAGTGCCCCAGAAAATCATCCACACCGCTCTTCGGGGGCGCGGGCTGAGCCTGCGTGAGCGAGGGATCGGGCGTGGCTGCGGCGACGGCTGTCGATATCACCTGATCCCAGGCGGAACTCATATCCGGTCGCAACGCGGCCGGTTTCGGAGAAGGGGCGGCCTGCCCAAAAACAAGAGAGGCCGCCACCGAACAGAGCAGGGCTGTTCGCGCTACACCTCGAAGGTGAGAAATCGGCATGTTATCGGACTCGATCCACCCGGTGCGCAGGTCTGAGATTGGTGCGGTTGAGTTTGGCTAAACGAACCTTCGCCAATTGAATATGCCATGCGTAGGTGTCCGAGTGCCACTGGGTGGCATCGAGATAGGACTGGAGCTCGTCAGCCTGCTCGGACTGATCGCCGAGTTCTCTGTAGATTTCGGCAAGAGCCCAGTGGACATGCGCGTTGTTGGCCTTGTCGCCGGTCACCGCAATCGTGGTTGCATTCACCGGTGACAGCGCCAGTTCGGCTTTGTAAGCGGCGATGGCCTTCTGAAGGTCAGCTTCTTTCGACGCCTCGTCCGACGCCTTTTTGGCCA
>DASZUZ010000096.1:0-1945 GCA_035547415.1 Bryobacteraceae bacterium
TATTCGTACCGCAGCCCCAGATTGAGCGTTAAAGAAGGTCTGACCTTCCAGTCATCCTGAACGAACCCGGCATAGATCGTGTCCCGGAAATAACGTTGAGCGGATGCGGGAGCGCCGGTATTCGGATCCGCGTTGATTGCCTCGAAAACCGGAGTATCGTTCGCCAGATTGAATAGCCCCGTGAAGGAGTAATCCGGACGGGCGCCGCCGGCCAGATTGTTGTTGTCCTGCTCGCGCCGGATTTCCAACCCGAACCGGAAACCCTGATTGCCCCTGACCCAGTTCAGCGTGTCACGGGCCTCGAACGTATTCTGCGCGAACACGGCAGGCGTGGACTCGGATCGCGGCGCGCCGAACTCGAGGCGTCCGAACGGATACGACTCGACCTCCACGCGCGGAATTCCCCAGTTCGTATTGCTCGTCGAGGTGATCTGATTCGACGCAAAACGCGTGAAGTTGCCTTTCGCCTCATTGATGAGAGTTCCGCTAAGGACGCGAGTGTACGTGGCCGTCAGCGCGATTGTAATTGGCCGGTTTCGCAGATCGGCCTGTGGGCGGCTTCCGGCGGAGGTGTCCGCCGTTAATCCGTTGAACAGAGTGACGTAACTGCTGGCTGCAAACATGTCATTGCCGTGGTTGTAATCCACGCGCCCGTTATATTGATTGCCAGTCTGGCTTGCCGGATTGCCGAGCAACGCGTGCTGTACGTCCGGAATGCCATCCAGACCGCCGCCATTTCCTGTCGTATACATGCCCCGGGAACCGTTAATCGATCCGAGGTCCAGGCCGCCCGAGACCTGCTGGCACGCACCTGCCGCAAACGAAGACGAGCAGGCAATGGGAATGGTGTTGATCACGCGAGGCGCGATTCCGGCCGAACCGAGCACCTTCGCGGTTATCGAATCCGGGCGCAGATTCAGAACCGATTGCCGGTACTGCGGCGTCTCGACGTAGCCGCTATACGGATTGTTCGAACTGTTGTGCAGCCCTTCATACGAAAAGAAGAAGAACAAGCGGTCTTTGACAACAGGGCCGCCGACGCTCGCGGCATATTGCCGGAAGCTGTTCTGCACGCGTTGTGGAGGTGAGTTAATTGCGCCGAAGCCGTTGTAAGCATTGAAGTTCGGGTCGTCGTATTTGAATGCCGCGCTGCCGTGCAACTGATTCGTGCCGTTCTGCGAAACGACCTGAATCTGCGCGCCCGAGTTCCTGCCGAGATCGGCGGAATAGGCGTTTGACGATACGGTGATTTCCTTGACCGATTCCTGGTTCGGAGTCACTACCGCCGCTCCGCCCCACGTCAGGCTGTTGACGCTGACTCCATCCACCAGGTAATTGTTCGCCGACAGTCTCTGGCCATTCGCGACGATGGGAACCTGGTTCTCCGTCTGGAAGATGGAAAGATTTGCGCCACCGGGTCCGGTCGTGTTCGGCAACGGAATCGATTGTCCACTGCCGCTTCGGGATCCGTTCCCGAAAACTCCAGGCGTTAGGCGCAGAAGCTCATAGGGGTCGCGTCCCACCTGCGGCAAGCGAAGGATCTCCTCGGAGGATAGCGAGCGCTGGACATTCGCGTTCTCCGTGTTGAGCGCGGGCAGCGCATCCCCGCTTACCGTGACGCGGGTCGTCACTTTCGCAGGTTCGAGATTGAGATCGACGCCCTGCACGGATTCTCCCGAGACGCCAACATCGCTGACCGTAAGATCGGCGAAGCCCTGCTTCCGGGCCACAATGGTGTAAGTGCCCGGCGCAAGTTCGGAAAAACGATAGAAGCCCGCCGGACTCGAGGTCGTCTTCTGCTCGGCGGCGGTTTCCTGGCTGCGCAGTGTGATGCTGGCGTCACCGACGGCAGCCGAAGCCGGATCCAGAACGGTTCCCTGAATACCTGCCCGAAACTGTCCGAAGAGCGCGCTCGAAGAGAACAGGAGCGTGCCGATTGTGACGA
>DASZUZ010000097.1:0-3157 GCA_035547415.1 Bryobacteraceae bacterium
CACTGATCTTTTTCAGTTCGTCATCAAGATGGGAATGGTGATTATCCTGGGGGTTGAGGCGGTCCGCGCCGTCGGCGGAGTCGAAGCCATGAAGGCTCGCCTCGGCGGGGAGGGCAGCTCTTTTCTGAGTTTTGTACCCGATCTCCATTCCGTCTGGATGCCCGCGATCACCTTCTTCGTCTACATTGCCGTCAACTGGTGGGCCACCTGGTATCCCGGCGCCGAACCAGGCGGCGGCGGATATGTTGCGCAGCGGATGTTCAGCGCAAAAGACGAACGCCACTCCCTGCTCGCAACGCTCTGGTTCAACATCGCGCACTACGCCCTGCGTCCATGGCCGTGGGTGGTGGTGGGGATGGCTTCCGTCATCCTTTATCCCCATCTGCAGGATCCGGAAACCGGTTATATCCGGGTGATGATCGACTACCTGCCGGCGTCGTTGCGCGGACTGATGGTGGCGGCATTCGCCGCCGCATTCATGTCCACCGTCGGCACCCAACTCAACTGGGGCGCGAGCTATCTGGTCAATGATTTCTATCGGCGTTTTCTGAATCAGGGCGCGCCCGAGCGCCATTACGTGCACGCCTCGCAGGCCGCGACGGTGCTGCTCACCATCATCTCCGCGGTCATCACCTGGTACATGGATTCGATCGCTGGCGCGTGGAAGTTGCTCATCGCAACGGGCGCGGGCACGGGCTTAGTCCTGATCCTTCGCTGGTACTGGTGGCGCATCAACGCCTGGAGCGAAGTCTCCTCGATGGCGGCGGCGTTTGTGGTCTCGATTGTTCTTCAGACCGCGTTCCACCTCGACAGCGACAATCCGGTTCAGTTCGCGTACATCATCCTGATTACGGTTGCCATCACGACGGTAGTGTGGGTCGCGACCACGTTTCTGACTGCGCCCGAAGATGAAAAGACGCTGGTTGGTTTCTACCGCCGCGTTCGCCCCTCGCCGGCGGGATGGAAACCGGTCCGGCGGCTCGCTCCGGAAGTCCCCGTTTCACACGATCTCGGCTGGAACCTGCTCGACTGGCTTTGCGGCTGCGCCATGATCTACGGCTCGCTGTTCGGGATCGGCAAGATTATTCTGCACGACTATGGAATGGGAATTGGATTCCTCGCCATGGCAGTCGTGGCGGGCGCGGTGATTTACTGGGATCTCTCACGGCGCGGCTGGTCATCGGTGATGGAGTAAGACTCTCCTGGACGCCCCGGAGGGCGATCACTGCGGCGGAATCGGCGCCGTAAACCGGAATATGCGGTAATGCGGGCTGAACTCTTTCACCAACTGGATCCTCCCCTGCCGCTTCAGGTCTCGAAGTAAGTGGAAATAGTGCGGTTCCGTTTGAACATCGTTAGCCATTTCGAGCAGGTACGCGGGACGGTAAGTCGCGATCAGTGAGTTGAACTCGGAAGTGCGGTTGAAGTAGGACTTATCATCCCAGTAAAACATCGGCATTCCATCCGCCACAAACGGCCGAATGGCGCGCCGTCCGGTATAAAGATACAGAGCGGGGTCGTAACCCGCGAGAATGACTGCCTCTTTCGCCGTGTTGCGACGGATCCAGTCATATAGCTCCGACATCTTTGCGTAGTCCAGCGGCGCGGCGGAATCCAGCGCCGAAACCGGCTCCTCCTCCAGGAAAAGCGAGAAAACACCTCCAGGCTGAGCGATGCCATGCCGGGATGAATAGGCCGCGCTGCCCAGCGCCCCCAGAACAGTGCAGGCGATAACGGCGGGTATGACGAACCGCATCGCGGGCCACCCCTTCGATCCCCGGCAACACGCGATCAGAAGGAAAGGCAATATCGGAAGCAGAAGCCTGTCGGGGTGCCAGACCCAGCAAAGAATCATGCCTGCGTACAGGATGGTCAGCAGTCGGGCCGAAATCGGAAGTGAAGAGAATCCGCGCGCGGCAACGAGCCAGAAGAGACCATTCAGCCAGAGCAGCAGAAACACCGAACCCGGAATTCCGAGGCCCGTCGTAATCGGTACACAGAAGAGCCGCGCGGGCGAAGTAAAAACATAGATTGCCGTCGCCGCCGCGATCTGCGCTTTATCGGCGAAATCGAACCGTGGGCTGGTAATCGCCGAATCCCGGTAATTCTGCGCCGTATAGTAATTTTCAATGGATGTGGCAGCCCTGACTGACTGACGCTGCCAGACAGACCACACACCCGCCGAAACGACTGCGGACAGGACAAGTATGACTGCCGAACGGCGGCGGCGGGCCAGCAGCAACGCCACCACGCCCGTTCCAAAGATGGCGACGCCCGCGGTGCGCGTCAGGTACGCAAGAACCGCAACCGCCGCCAGCGCGCCGGCGCGGAGGAGCGAATCAGAACGGCGAAGTTTCTCGAGGAGCCATACCGAGGCGAGACTCAGGAGCGCAAACAAGGACTCCGACATTACGATCGACGAAGTGAAGATGACCCATCTGTTTGCGGCAATCAATACGCATATCCAGATCGCCGCTGTTTCGCCGACCAGACGGCGCGCATAGACGAACAAGAGGGCAAGCCACGCTGTCGCCGCGACGAACGGAATCAGGCGCAACGCCACTATGTTCGCCGGAAACTGTGGAGCAATTCGCCAGACGATGGATAACAGAAAAGGAAGGAGAGGGGGATATTTCGTCTGCGGAGGAGCGTTCGGCAGACTGATGATTGAATACCCTTTCCCCTCCGCGAGCGCTTTCGCCGTGACCGTGTAAATTCCGTCATCGTGGAACATCCCGAACCCGGGAGCGGTAAGACAGATCACATACACCGGAATGAGCGCCAAAAGTGCGAGGATGCCAGCCCGGAAGGCGAATCCGCGTCGCGCCGTACGAATATCGGGGGCGGGGACGAAGGAGTCGGAAGAATCGATGGAATCGGAACGCTCGGCCGGCGACGTTACGAGATCCATTTCAGGACTCGAATAGCGCCCATGTCCGCCGCCCGACGGTGGGCAGATACGTTGGTTCTCGCTTCGATCTGAAGACGATTATCGTGATAGTACTGATACGCTCTCCAGAGCATTTCCTGATTCGTCAGGGTCGGGCGCCAGCCGAGTTCTCCCTTGATCTTCGTGGTATCGAAGAGGAAGTTCTCGGCGATCATCTTGTAGTGATACGGTCCCAGCGGCGACAGGCCGAGATGATAGGCAAGTCTC
>DASZUZ010000098.1:0-5492 GCA_035547415.1 Bryobacteraceae bacterium
CGTTGCGGAGCTTCTCGGTAGAGAACACATCGCCCTTCTGCATCTGGAAGAGGCGGCCGAGGAATTCCGTGGAGCGGAAAAGCTTCACGCCGGAAAAGTCGAGTTTGGCGAGGTAGTAACGCTGGCCTTCCTCGATCGGGAGCGTGATGTCCTGCGCCTGGCCGATGCGGTTCTCTTTGAACAGAGGGATATGAAAGCCGCCCGTGGCGCCGCCGGTGGTGTGCAGTTTCAGGGTCTGCTCCAGGGCCTTGGCGGTGAAGTAACCCTGCTTCTGATAGGCGTCCCGAACACGTTCCTTATCTTCTTCGAGCTTGGCGGAATCATAGGTCTTCGCGAAAAGGTCTTCGAGGAAGATGGAGTGCGGGATGCCGATCGGCTTCAGGTTCTTCATCGCGCGGATCACCTCGCGCTGACTGAACGCTTCGTTGCCGAGGATGGTGATTTTGCCAACTTTGACCTTCGGGCCTTCGTCCACCTTGAAGATGACTTCGAGAGACGCCGGGGGGATCCGGTGCAGTTCGGGCGTCACAACGGCGAATTCATGCCCGCGTTCGGCAATCAGTTCCTTGAGCACGACCGCGGCATGATTGATGACGTTGGGGTCGTACTGCGACTCGACCACCAGGCCGACTTTGCGTTCCTTGAAACGATCGAGCACGTCCGACGTGGAAGCCGACTTCAAGCCTTCGTATTTGATGTCGCGGACCACGGGGCGCTCGGTGACGACAAACGTAACCGCGATACCGCCACGCTCTCCCTTTTCGGTTTCGAGGCTGATATCGTCGAAGCGGTTCGTGTTCCAGAGAGCCATGAAATCGCGGCGGAGCGTTTCTTCGTTATAGACGTCGCCCACCTTGCTGAAGATCATGGCGCGAAGCGTATCCTGCGGAACGCGGCGGGCGCCACGGAACTGAATGGACTCAATGACGTTGGATGCGACTGCGGGACCCGTCGCGGGTTCGCCCGGAGTTGCCGGTTTGGGCGTCTCGAATTGCGGAGGCGCGGGCGCCTGCGCGGGAGGCGTTTTGGGCGCTGCCTGCGGGACCGTTTCGAAAGGATTGGAGGGCGCCTGTGTCTGTGGTTTGGGCGCCGGCGTCTGGCCGGCAGGCGCAGGATTCTGAGACTGGCTGGGCGGATTTTGGGCCTTAGCAGAGGGAAAAATGGTGATCAGGCCGTACAGACAAACGAGAACGCTGTTCAGGCGCAGTGGCCTGAGTGAAGTCATGAAAACCTTGTTCCTTTCCACCGGACGCACGGCTCAGGGACGCGTCCCCGAAGCCTCGCGTTTCCCTCTGCACGCTTGCGCGCTATTGGATGAATCCTTCATTCTAGCGGACTTCCATCGCTGCCTCAATGTGACGTGACAGCACAGGTGGGATGGAAGGGAGACGTGGAAAGGATCTGCGCATTACTTTCCGGGCGCGGCGCGCGATTCGGACTTATTTCTTATCGTTTTTCTTATCTGCCGAAGTCTGAATTACGGCGACGCGCACTGGCGCCACGTCGATGGCGGCGCGTTTTGTTTCGATGGATTCGCGGGGAAGAAATCAGGCCGAGGCGGCGGTGCGCACGAGTCGTTCAGCGGAGAGCCAGTCGGTCTCCGCGCTACCCTGCGGACGGCCGGAGAGTTCCCAGATCAGATGAGCGGTTTCGCGGACGCGCCACTCTTCGGGCAACTCGGGCGTGCCAGCGACGGGCGACGCAGGGGCGAGCGCAAGCGTGGCGGCCAGCCGGTCACGCGCCGTGTTATGAGCGGATCGAGCCCTTTCTACTTCCAGTAAGGCGGTTTCGATGAGATTACGCTGCCCGGTTTCGGCGCAGCGTTGCAGATTGGCGAGGTTGCGAGAGAACGCTTCCCACGTGGCGCGGTATGCGTTCCATAATTCTCCGGTCGCTCCCATGCCTTATTAGACGGACAACACGGGTCAACGGTTCGGAATTCCATCGAACGGTGAAATTCCGGGGGTGAAAGGGATCAATTGAGGGGCCTGATTGCTCAGGCCTCTTTTTTGACGACGCGGCGGCAGCGTTCGAAGAGGTCGATCAGCGCTTCGGCATGTTCTTCGGCGGAGCGGCTGACGGGCTTCCCCGAGAAACCGGCGGAGGTCTGGCTGGATCGTCCGTACCCGGTGGTCACGGCGATAAATTTCATCAGCTCCAGAGCCACTTCGTCTTTACTGCGACCACCGCCTCCGGCAGCGGATTCAGGGGCGGCGGGTGAGGGTGCTTCGATTTCCGGCATGTCTGATATTCACTCTAGCAGCTTGTCAAAAAGACCCGGACGGTCGATCAGAAAGACTAAAAGAGCGCCGCTTGCGGCCGATATGTGAATCAGGTGAGCGCTTTCCTCGAGAACGCAATGCAACTATTTGACGTCGCCCGGACGGACAGCGGCGGGGAGCCCGCGGATTTTGCGCTGCTGATCCGACCGGATGGGGGACTTCACTTCGTGATGGACGGTCCGCTGTCGATCGATGCCGCCGCCGGACGTGACGATTGCCGGGCCGCCTATCGGGTTACGAGATCCGGGAACGGGATACGGGTGACCGGACGCGAAGGATTGCAGCGTTGCGTTTTCGAAGAACGAGCGCCGAAGCGCGCCGCCCTCGACCTTTTGCGCGATCAGCGGCTCTACCGGATCAGTTCGCCGCTTCTGATTTCCACCGGTTCGGGGGCTGCCGTGGCGTCAAACTCGCCGGTGGCGAGCGCGATGCGACGGGAATATCGGGGGGATCTTGCGAGCGCGAGTCCCCAGAATACGTACGCGATCTGGAGCTGACGGTCTGGCGCGTACAGAAAAATGAGCGGGTTGGTGCGCCGGAGAATGATGTCGAACAACAGGAAGTAAACCATCAAGCCTGTCAGTGCGCCCGCGAGCGCGAGCCAGGGCTTCGGGTTGTCCCGCCATAACATTCCCCACAACATGCCCGCCAGGCCACAGGTGGTCAGGAGCAAAGCCACTCCCGTCCACGAGCTTCCGAGGTATTGATTCCGGTAGACGTCCGGTCCGAAGAAGGTTGTCGCGAAGAGGTTCGGCAGCGCCCAGACAGACCGCCGGCTCCAGGCGGAGCCGAGGATCAGCCAGACAAACATCCACAGAGCGCCGAGCACGCCGGCTTCGAGCCCTGCCAGCACATGCCGCAGCGCCACGCGAGTCTTCCCGGCATTCGCGGCATCCATTGATTCAAGCCTATACTGACGGATGAGATAAAGGCAAAACAGCGTGCGGAGGGGAAACCGGATCGATGCGGCGCCGCGTGGTGATCACAGGGATAGGAGCGGTGAGTCCGAACGGGGTCGGACGCGAACGTTTCTGGGAGGCGACGCGACTCGGAAAGAGCGGGGTTCGGCGTATCTCCCGGTTTAATCCGGAGGGGTACCAGGTTCGGATTGCCGGCGAGGTCGTCGACTTCGACGAGGGCGAACACGTGGAGCCGAAAGACCGACCGCATGTGTCACGCTGCGTTCCACTGGCGCATGCCGCCGCGAAGGAAGCGCTCTCGGATGCCGGGGTCGAGACGCGGACGATGACCCGGGACCAACAGCGCTCGATCGGGGTGATGATCGGTTCAGGCGGCGGCTCGCAGGAGTTCACCGAAGAGCAATACAGGCTTTATTACGGCGGGCGTGAGCGGCAATGCAGCGTGTACACGATTCCGACCTCCACCATCGGAACGCTCGCCAGTGAAATTTCGATGCGATTCGGATTTCGCGGTCCGAGCCACATCATTTCGACGGGATGCACGTCTTCGACGGACGCGCTCGGGTACGCGTGCCGGCATATTCAATGGGGCACTTCACCATGGATGCTGGTGGGTGGCGTGGATGCGCCGATCGCGCCGCTGATCCTGCGCGGATTCATGGTGATGCGGATTCTGACGGCGAGCTGGAACGAGAATCCGGAGCGGGGTTCGCGGCCGTTCTCACGAGACCGCGACGGGTTCGTGCTGGGCGAAGGTGCATGGTTTTTCGTCGCCGAGGATCTGCAGCACGCGCGCGCTCGGGGCGCGCGGATTTACGGGGAGATCGCCGGGTATGCTTCGACCTGCGAGGCATACCACCGGGTCCGTCTCGAGGAGTGCGGCGAGGAACCGGCGCACACGATGACGAGCGCGATTCGGGACGCCGGGATCGGTCCGGAAGCAATCGGCTACATCAACTATCACGGGACCTCCACGGAGCTGAACGACCGGATCGAGACGCGCGCCGCGCGACTGGCGTTCAACGGGCATGCGTACAAGCTCGCGGGGTCATCTCTGAAAAGCCTGATCGGTCATCCGCAGGGGGCGTGCGGGGCGGCTGGCGTGGCTTCGACGCTGCTTGCGATGCGGGATGGCATTGCGCCGCCGACGATCAACCTGGAAGATCCGGATCCGGAGTGCGATCTCGATTACATCGCGCATGAGGCGCGTCCGCTCGACTGCGAGTACGCGCTGGCGAACTGCATCGCGTTCGGAAGCAAGAACTCGGCGCTTGTTCTGCGCAGAATGTGAGGCGCCGGCGAAGACGATCTTCGCGGGCGCCCGGGATGCCGGGCAATATCCGCCGGAATCTGCCTACCTGCAATGAAGCGTCGAGAAGACGTAACCGTCCCGGCCGGAGGCGTTCGATACGCGCAGCGCAATCGAGTCACCGGGGGCAACCGCGACGGACTGGCTGGTCACGCTGCAACTCGCTCCCAGGGTCGCGGGCGTGGAGCATTGAAATGACGTCTGGGCGGCGCCATTTTTGTATAACTGGACGTTCACGGCCGTGGTGGTGTTGTAAAGGTAATTCCTGATCTGCATCGCGTCCATCGTGCAGGATCCCAGCACGGATTCGGATTCATTCGCGTAGACGGAGGCATCGAGATTGCCGCCGGCGGACGCATCCTGAGACGAGCCGGGCGGGAAAAACCAGGTCGACAACGTTTGAGTCGGAACGGGATTGGCGGCAATCCACAACTGTCCGCCCGCTCCGGCGCTTCCGGTCGCTCCCGCCGGGCCGACGGGACCCGCGGGGCCTTGCGGACCGGCGGGACCTGCTGGCCCTGCGGGCCCCTGAGGCCCGGCTTCTCCCGCGGGGCCGGCCGGGCCGACTCCTCCGAGCGTGGCCCACGTTCTGTCGTCCACTCCCGGCGTGTAACCGTAGTTGTTATTCAGAAGGGAAACCCAGACTGCGCCGCCATAGGAGACAGTGTCCCCCTGGTTGTAGATTCGCTGGTAGTTCCAGAGCGCGCTCGGCTGCGTGAAGTTGAGCGCGCCGGTTGCGCCCACCGGGCCCTGAAGTCCGATGGGACCCTGCGGGCCAGTCGCGCCAGTCGGACCCTGAGGGCCGACCGGACCCACGGGACCCTGAGGACCGATCGCACCGGTCTGGCCCGCGGGCCCGGCCGGGCCCGGAGGCCCCTGTGGGCCGGTTGGTCCCGCAGGACCCGTGAGACCCGTTGCTCCTGCCGCGCCCTGCTGCGCGAGCAGGTGCCTTGAGTAACCGAGCGACTGGTCCGGCTGATG
>DASZUZ010000099.1:0-2294 GCA_035547415.1 Bryobacteraceae bacterium
GCGACGTGACAGAGAAGAGCCCCCACAACGGACAGGCATTCATCAACTATGCGCTGGCTCTGGTGGAAAACGGCGAAGCCGAAAGAGGATACGGCTTTCTGACGACTGCCGCGGGTCTGATCCCGCAAAGCCCCGAAGCCGAAGTGAAACTCGCCCACGGCTTTGACCTCGTGAATCACGATCGGGAAGCGGAAGAACACTTCAAGCGCGCCGTCTCGTTCGGACCGAGCTACTCGCTCGGATACTCCGCATACAGCCAGTGGCTCGCCATGCACAATCGCATGCCGGAGGCCTTTCGGCTCGCCACGCGGGCCGCCGAACTGAACCCCGAGGATCTGGTTTGCCGCCACGTCCTGATGGACATTTACTCCGCGGGCAACAACTGGCCGGAACTGAAGCGCGTTGCCGCCGAGGCGCTGCGCGTCAACCCTAATGATCCCGACGGCCTTCGCTCCCGCGAACTGGCGCAGGCGTCCATCGACAGCCTGACGAATGCCGAGCGCGACGCAAAAGCGAATCCCACCATCGACGACTATCTCCGCCTGTCAGTCGAGTACTTCAAAAACAATCGCTTTGCGGATTCGATCAAAGCCGCCCGGGAAGCGACAAAGCTGCGGCCCGATTCGGCGGATGCGTACGCCAATATCGCCGCGGCCGCCTATAGCATGGGAGATCTGGATCAAAGCATCGCGGCTCTGCGCGAAGTGGTCCGTCTCGCTCCCGAATACAAAGTGGCGCAGCGCAATCTCGAATTGCTCCTGTCCGACAAAGCCGCCGCGCAGCACCAGAAGCCAACCAGCAAATAAACGCCGCCGCTTGCGTCAGATTTCGGTCAGCCTGCCTGACTGATCTCGAAGTCCGAGATGTGGGGTCGGGGCTTCTGCCCCGCCGCCGGCCTTCCGGCCGGCGCAAAACACCGAACGGCGCACCCGCTCCCGGCAAACCGCCGTCCGCCTACCGGTTTCCGCCGCGCCCCCGAGGCCCCCGCCGGTCTCGCCCGCCAGGCCCGCGTCCGCCTCCAGGCCGCCGCTCCTGCCTGCCGCCCGCGGCGTGGCCGGAACCGCCGCCAAACCCGGCGCTGTGATGATGCGGAGCCGGCAGCGGCGGCAGATCCGGGATCGAAGCCATGCTCGCCGGATAAATCACCACCCCACGCTGCGGACCCGCCCCGGCGCTCTCGCTCCGCACCTCGTGCTCGTTTCGCAGCGCGATATGAATGACCCGCCGCTCACGGCTGTTCATCGGATTGAACCGGAAGAACGTGCCCGTGCGCTTCACCTTCTCCGCGGCCGCGAGCGCGCTCGCGCGCAGTTCCTCGATCCGCAGCGCCCGGTAATCGTTCGCGTCGAATGACACCCGCGAATGATCGTCGGAGTGCATGCGCAGCATCTCCTGCGTCACCAGCTCGAGCGCCAGCAAAAGCTCGGCGCGGTTCGCCAGCAGCGTCTCGACATCCTCCCCCGTGAACTTCACGGTGAGGTCCGGGTTCTCGAAATCCGGGTTGCTCTGGTCGCCCGCCTCCAGAGTGAAAGCGAGGTCCAACCCTGCATTGCCGATGACCTGGCGAAGGAACTGTTCGATCCGGGGACCGGTCTCGTGCACCGAATACTTGGGATTCAAATCCGCTTCCTGCCGTCCTTTGGATTTTTTTGCGGCGACGTCAGCACCATAACCGGTGAAGCCGTCTTATTGAAAAACCACTGCTGCGCGATCTGGACCAAATTGCTGGTTAGCCAGTATAACACCAGCCCGCTCGACGCCGACCAGAAGAAAACGCCCCACATCAGAGGCATAAACTGCATCACTTTCTGCTGGTTGGGATCCCCGCCCGTCGTCATCGGCGTCATCTTCTGCATCAGGAAGCTGGTCGCGATCATGACGATCGGCAGAATGCGGATGGCGTAATGTTCCGGCTGCGAAAGATCGGCTACCCACAGCCAACTCGCGTCGCGCAGTTCGATCGTTACCGAAAGAACTTTGTAAAACGCGTACAGGAACGGCAGCTGGATCAGCATCGGAATGCACCCGCCCATCGGGTTCACGCCGTGCTTCTTGTACAGATCCATCGTCTCCTGCTGCTTCTGCGAGGCGCGCGGATCGCTCATGCTGATGCCCTTGTACTTCTCGTTGATCTTCGCCATCTCCGGCTGAAGCAACTGCATCTTCCGCATCGACTTCAGGTTCGCCATCTTCAGCGGGAACATCGCGATGTTGATCAGGACCGTCAGCAGGACAATCGCCCAGCCGTAGTTCTTCACAAAGCTCGTCGTCATCCACTGCAGAATCAGGAACAG
>DASZUZ010000100.1:0-17802 GCA_035547415.1 Bryobacteraceae bacterium
GACTCGCTGGATTCTCGAGCAGTACGAGTTCCCGTTTCAGCTGGTCTATCCGCAAACCCTCGACGCGGGCGACCTGAAGAGTCAGTTCGATGTCCTGGTCTTTGTCGACGGCGCCGCCCGTCTCGGCGGCAACCCGGCACGGAGCGGTGGCCGCGGCGGTTTCGGACTGCCTGTCCCGGAAGATCTGCCCGCCGAATACAAAAGTACGACGGGCCGGATCACGGTCGAAAAGACCATGCCGCAGATCCGCCGCTTCATCGAGTCCGGCGGAGAGGTAGTGACAATCGGCAGTTCCACGAGTATGGCCCAGGCGCTCGGCCTGCCGCTGAAGAACTACATGACGGAAATCGGCGCCGACGGCAAGGAACACCCCCTGCCCCAGGATAAGTTCTACGTTCCGGGTTCACTGCTGAAAGTATCCGTGGACACCACGAATCCGCTTGCCTACGGCATGCCGGAAAAGGTGGACGTGTTCTTCGACTCGAGCCCCGTTTTCAGGCTGCAGCCGGACGCCGCGCGGAAGCGCACGTCGGCGGTTGCGTGGTTCAGCGGGGCGGAAGTGCTCGACAGCGGCTGGGCATGGGGCCAGCAATACCTGAACGGAGGCACTGCCATTGCGGAAGCCTCAATCGGAGAAGGAAAGGTCGTTTTGCTCGGCCCCGAGGTCGCCTTCCGGGCGCAGCCGCACGGGACCTTCAAATTCCTGTTCAACGGCCTCTATTACGGAACCGCGAAGACCACGGAATTGAAATAGCGTCGAAACCGAATCGCTCCGTGAAATGAAGGAATAAATAAAGTCGAAAGAAACCGCTCATCAGATCCCGAAAGCGCGTACTTTTTTTCACCTCGGTATAATCCTCATGAATATGCCGGGGCTCCTTCAGCACAGGCAACAGCGCGTGGCGGAGTTCCCGTCACGCCCGCGCGCCCGTGCACTGCGAAGGAGCTGCGCGGCCGTCTTCGGCATCGTCGCGGTCGCTTTTGCCCAGCAACCCGACCCCGCTTTACAGAACGAACTCAAGGGATTGACGCTGGATCAACTCGGGAAAATCGAGGTGACAACCGTGTCGCGGCAGCCCGTTACGCTCGCTCGAACGCCGGCCGCGATTACCGTGATCACGCGCGACGATATCCGGCGCGCGGGCGTAACCAGCATCCCCGAAGCGCTGCGGTTGGCGCCCGGGGTGGAAGTTGCCCGGATTGATTCCGTGAAATGGGCCATCGGCATTCGTGGATTTCAAAGCCGTCTCTCCCGGGCCGTGCTCGTATTGATTGACGGCCGAAGCGTGTATTCTCCCCTGTTTCACGGCGTTTATTGGGAGGTTCAGGATACGCTGCTCGAGGACGTCGAGCGCATTGAAGTCATTCGCGGACCGGGCGGGACCATCTGGGGAGCGAACGCCGTCAATGGCGTCATCAATATCATCACCAGAAACACGCGGGAGACACATGGCGCGTTTGTTTCCGCGGGGGGCGGGAACGTCGATCAGGGCAGTCTGGGCATGCGTTATGGGGGCGGCAACGACAAGTTCAGCTATCGTATCTACGGCAAGGGATTCGAGCGCGGTCCCGAATTCCACCCCGATCACCGGCAATTCGACGACTTCCGCCGGGCTCAGATGGGCTTTCGCACGGACTGGAACGTCAGCGAAACGGACTCATTGACCGTACAAGGCGATCTCTACGACGGCGTGGACGGCGAAAGCGCAGTCATTACGACCCGGTCGCCCGCGTCGGCATCTGTCGTCGACCAGAATGGCGCTCTCTCGGGCGGCAATATTCTCGCCCGGTGGAAGCGAGAGCTGAAAGGCGGTTCCGACATCGAGGTTCAGACGTACTACGACCGGTTCAACCGGCAGCAACCCAATCAGGCGGAGTACCGGGACACGTTCGACGTCGACCTGATCCATCATTTGCGAACCTTCGAGCGAAACAGTGTCACCTGGGGGGCAGGCATCCGCCTGAGCATGGGGGAACTGCCCGTCGTTGTCCCCACCTTCGTTTTTAATCCCATCAGACGAGTCGATCAGCTTTACAGCGTTTTCGCGCAGGACGAAATCCAACTCGCGCCGGACAGGCTTTCCCTGACCATCGGCTCGAAAATCATACATACCACCTACGCCGGTTTCGATGCGGAGCCGAGCATCCGCCTGCTCTGGACTCCTTCGACTCGCCATTCGGCATGGGCTGCCGTGACTCGCGCCGTCAGAACGCCATCCGATATCGACGACACTCTGACGACGACGGCTCTCCGCACAGCCAACCCGCTGAGTTTCACGCAGGTTTCCGGGGATCAGGTATTCACATCCGAAACTCTTCTGTCCTGGGAACTGGGTTATCGCCAACTGGTACACCCGAAACTCTCACTCGATATCGACGCGTTCTACAACAGATACGATCATCTGCTGAGCCTCGAACCCGACACGCCATTTTTCGACTCCGCGTCTCCCGCCGCCGTAATCTATCCCTTTGTCAACAGGAACAATCTGTTCGGCAGCACCGCGGGTCTCGAAATCGCGGCCAACTGGAAGCCGGCGCCTTCATGGCGTCTCGAGGGATCGTGGGCGTGGCTCGACATGAAACTCAAAACCCGGCCGGACAGCATGGATACGACGACCGTCGCCTCGATCGAAGGTTCCAGCCCGGGGCATCAGGTTGGCCTTCAGTCTTTCGTCGATCTGCCGGCCAGATTCCAGTTCAGCCAGATATTCCGGTACGTGAGCGCCCTGCCAGCGCAAAAGGTCAGCGGGTATGCGGCCCTCGATCTCAATCTGGCCTGGCTGGGATTGCGTCCCTTCGAATTTTCAGTTGCCGGCCATAATCTGCTTCAGCCGGATCATGCCGAATTCGGTGGCGATCCCGGACCGCTGATCGGGATCAAGCGAAGCATCTTCGCCGCCGTGACGTGGAGACAGTGAGCAGCGTTGGGCCGATGCAGATTCGCTCCAGCCGGCTGGGTGGGGCGTTTCTCGCCGCCATTGTCATTCTCACGTTTGCGGCGGACCTGGCGGGCCAGCATCGCATTCCCACGGAATACCAGGTCAAGGCCGCCTACCTTTCCAATTTCGGCCGATTTGTCGAGTGGCCGCAGGGAGCCGCGGCCCAGGAAACGCAGTCGTTCAACATCTGCGTGTTGGGCGAAGATCCTTTCGGGCCCGTGCTTGACGCCGCGCTCGCGGGTGAAAGAATCGACCAGGTTCCGCTCGCGGCCCGGAGAATTGCCACCGTGCGGGATGCCGCGCCCTGCCGTATCCTGTTTATCTCTGCCTCGGCCGAAAAGCAGTTAAAAGATATTTTGTCCTCTCTGGGAAAAATCGGCGTTCTTACCGTAAGCGACATCCCCGAGTTCGCCAGGCACGGCGGGATGATCCAACTCGTGCTGAGGGGCAATCGCGTCCGCTTTGAAGTGAATCTCACGGCGGTCGAACAGGTCGGCCTCAGCCTGCGATCGGAACTGCTCAAACTCGCCGTCGCCATCCGGAGGACGCCTTGAAGCGGACATCAATGGCGATTCGTCGGATTGGCGACTTTCCGATCAGGAAGAAGCTGACGTGGATGAACATGCTCGTCAGTGGAGCCGCGCTTCTCATCGCATCGGCCGCATTCCTGACTTACGAGTTGTCCACCCTCCGGGAGGCCATGGTCCGGGGTCTTTCACTGCAGGCGCAGATCGCCGGCCAGAACTGCGCATCCGCAATTCTGTTCGAAGATCCCGATTCCGCCTCCGACACGCTGCAGGCGTTCAGCGCCGCGCCAAACATCCTCTTCGCCGCTATTTACGATCCGTCCGGAGAGCTGTTTGCGAGTTACCGGCGCAACGCGTCCGGACGATTTCTCCGGCCACCCGTTCTTTCCGCCCGCCAGGCGGAAATGGCCTGGTATGAGCCTCAATCCCTTGCGGTAGCCCGCCCGATCGTATTTCAGGGGAAGTTCATCGGGATCATTTACATCCTTTCGGACCGGCAGGAAGAAAATCAACGGGTGCAGCGCTACGGTTTCATCGTCGCCGCTGTCCTGCTGTTATCGCTTCTCGTCGCATGGCTGCTTTCGTCGGCGTTTCAGCGCACCACGACGCAGCCCGTCATGCAGTTGGCGGAAACCGCCCGAATCGTCTCCCGCGAAAAACGCTATTCCGTGCGCGCTCCGGCGACCGGCAATCGGGACGAGATCGGCCTGCTCGTGGATGCCTTCAACGAGATGCTCGCCCGGATTCAGGACCGCGACGCGGCGCTGCAACAGGCGCACGAGCGATTGCATCTGGCGCTGCGTTCTTCCGGCGTAGGCACATGGAACTGGTCCGCCGGCGCCACGACGGTGGAATGGGACGACTACATCTACCCGTTGTTCGGTCTCGCGCCGCAGACAACGCCGCGACAGATTCGGGAAATTCTGGATCTTGTTCATCCCAGAGATCGCGAACGGGTGAGAAACGCGGTTCTAGATTCCCTCCACGTCGATCCCGCGCATCCGGAGGCTTCGGCCGATTTTGAGTTCCGCATCCTTCGGCCGAATGGCGAAATACGGTGGCTGGCGTTACGTGGCAGGGTATTTCGTGATTCCGAAGGCCACCCTGTGCGGATCGCGGGGGTCTGCTGGGACATCAGTGAACGAAAGCGGGCCGAAGAAGATCGCCAGAAATTCATCTCGTTAATTGAACAAAGCGACGCGTTGATCGCCATGGCGGGACTCGACGGAAAACTGCTCTATCTGAATCGCGCGGGCCTGGAACTTACCGGACTGGACGCGGCGACGGTCGAGACCACGCTCCTCGCCGATCTCTACCCGGACGAATGGCGCTCCCGGATCATGGACGAGATATTGCCGCGGATCGCGCGAAACGAAGGCAACTGGGTAGGGGAAGCGCAGATGCTCCGCCGGTCGGATCGTCAGATGGTCGACGTCCTCGTGAACCTCTTTCCTGTCAACGACCCGGAAACGGGCCACCTGCTCTGTTTCGCGGCCGTCGTGCGCGATATCACCGAGCGCAAGCAACTGGAAGAGCAACTGCGCCAGGCGCAGAAACTCGAAAGCGTCGGGCAGCTTGCGGGAGGAGTGGCGCACGATTTCGGCAACCTGCTCACCATCATCAGCGGCTTCGCGCAAATCATTGCGGGAGAATTTCCGCCCGGTAACCAGATCCGCGAGTCGGCGGATGAAATCACGCGCGCGGCCAGCCGCGCCGGCGCGCTCACGCGGCAACTGCTGGCGTTCGGACGGCGGCAGAATGCGCTCGAGCAGGATATCGCGCTGAACGATCTGATTCGAAATATCGAGAAAATGCTGCGTAGCCTGATCGAAGCTAACATCGATCTGGTCCTGTCGCTGGAGCCCCAGGCCGGTGTGATTCGCGCCGACCGCGGGCAAATCGAGCAGGTCATCGTGAATCTGGTGATCAACGCAAGAGACGCCATGCCGAAGGGGGGCAGACTCCTGATTCAAACCACGCGAATTTATCTGGATAGCGAGTATGCCAGCGCTCATTTCGGGGCACAGCCGGGCGAATACGTGCAACTATCGGTCACCGATACCGGGGCAGGCATGACGCCCGAAATCCGGAATCGTATCTTTGAGCCGTTCTTCACGACCAAAGAACCGGGCAAGGGCACGGGTCTGGGACTCTCGATGGTCTATGGGATCGTCAGGCAGAGCCGCGGGGCCATATCGGTTTATAGTGAGCCGGGCCTTGGAAGCACGTTCAAACTGTTCTTCCCGGCAGTAACCGGCGAACAGGAAATTGAGGAACTCGAAGCAGAGCCGGAACCCGAGTCGCTTTGCGGGACGGAAACGATTCTGGTCGCGGAAGACGAAGAAGGACTGCGGAAATACGTCAAACTCATCCTCGAGCGGCACGGGTACCGGGTCCTGACCGCGTCCAACGGTAACGATGCGATGCGGGTAGCTCTGGCCCATCCCGGCCCGGTCGATCTCCTGTTGACCGATATGGTGATGCCGGAATCCGGCGGCGCGGAACTTGCGCTCCGCTTCGCCGCTCTCAACTCCGCGGCGCCCGTTCTTTATATGTCAGGGTACGCGCACCGGATCAGGGCCGGGGAAGAGCTCGGGACGAGTCTGATTCAGAAGCCGTTCGCGGCGTCCGCGCTGCTGCTCCGCATACGCCGCCTGCTGGATCATCGCCCGGCCGGCAAAGCGCTGGACAACTGATTGGGCCACCGTTCCGCGATCACTGGGCCCCGAGCCCGATACAGATGAGCCCGAACAGAATCACGGTAATCGCGCTCACCTTCCCTTTCGTGATGGGCTCGCCGAAGAAGAGCTTCGACCAGAAGAGCGTCAGTACATAACTGAAGGACACCATCGGGTACAGCACGGAAAGCTCGCCCCGCTTGATTCCCATCAGAAACGGGATGCTCGACGCCAGAAAGAGAAAGATCCCGAACGCCAGCCGCAGGTTCAGGATGTGCCGCATGCCGTACCGCAGCCTTTCAGCGCCAAGCTTCAGAAAAACCGCGCCGAACGAGCCGATCACGGATGCAAACAGAACCAGCGCGATCGAAATGAGCGGCGTCTTTGTCATGCGCGCGAGCTCGCCTTTCCGAGCAGACCGACGCCGAAGATGATCAGGATAATGCCGGCCGATTTCCAGGCGTTGATGTGATCCCCGAAAAAATAGCGCGAAAGCAGCGCGACCCACACGTAGGAAAGCGCGTAGACAGGCCAGAGAATCGACAACTCTCCGTTGCGCAACGCGAGGATCAGCAGGAAAGCATTGCACGCGTGCAGAGCGAACCCGGCGGTCAGCGGCGCATTTCGGAGCAGCGCGACGGCAAACGTGACGATCGACGAAAGATGCGCGGGGTCGATCGCGGGCAGCGGGTGCCCCGTGCCGATTTTCATCAGAACCTGCGCCGCGGATGCAAATAAAGTGCAGCCGATCACCATGAAGATAGGCTTGCTCGAACGTTTGACTTCCTGTTCAGGGATAGCGGTCGCGGAACTGATCATCGTGTACGGGGAAGCGGGGTCTTTTGTCAGGATAGCAGCGTTTACCGCTACAATAGGGTGAGTGGACAGCGCAAAATCCGTGACCGCCGACAAGACCGCAGATCCCGCGGTCTCGTCTGAAACTCTGTTGAAAAAAAAGGACAAAACGACTGAGCCGCCTCGCGGCTTTATCGCGGAGTGGACGGTCACGATCATCCTGCTGCTGTTCGGCACCACGACTCTCGTACAGGCGTTCGTGATCCCGACCGGTTCCATGGAGGACACTCTGCTGGTAGGCGATCACCTGCTCGTCGATAAACTCGCATACGCCCCGGCGGGCGCGTTCACGAAGCATCTGCTGCCGTACAGCGATGTCCACCGCGGCGACATCATCGTATTCCGCTACCCGGTCGATATCAAACAGACTTTCGTCAAGCGGTGCATGGGCGTCCCCGGCGATCATATTCATCTCCGCGTGGAAGAAGGAAAGGACGGGAAGATGGAGCGCCACGTCTACCTGAACGGCCATCTGCTGAACGAGCCGTACGTCGTCCACAAACTGGACTATCCGGACTCCTACCGCGACAATTTTCCGACCGCCGAACCGAATCTCGCGTTAATGCCGCCCGCGCAGGACATGCTGGAGCACAACATTGTCAACGGGGACGTGGTGGTGCCTCCTGGCCACTATTTCGCGATGGGCGATAATCGCGACCAGTCGCTCGACAGCCGCTACTGGGGATTCGTTCCGCGCGAAAACATCATCGGGAAGCCGCTCGTCATTTACTGGTCTTTTGACGCAAGCACGGAGGATCTCTCCAATCCTTCGGTCACCATCCCCCATCTGATCGACGTGATCATTCACTTCCCGACCAAGACCCGCTGGAGCCGCACGCTGCGGCTGATTCACAGCTACCCGGTCCAGTAACCCATGGCGAAAGCGAACTATTACGGCCTGATCCTGGCCGGCGGCAGGGGTACGCGCTTCTGGCCGCGAAGCCGGAAGCGAAATGCGAAGCAGGTCCTGAGTATTTCCGGCGAGAAATCTCTGATTCAGGGAACCGTCGACAGGCTCGCGCCGCTCATTCCGCCCGAGCGTATCTGGATCCTGACGAATGACTTCGTTCGGGATGAGATCGTCAGGCAGTTGCCGGAAGTGCCGCCGTCTCAGATCATCGCGGAACCGGCGCAGCGCAACACGGCGCCGGCCATCGGTCTGGCCGCCCACATCCTCGGGTCCATCGACCCTGACGCAGTCTTCGGCGTTTTCCCGTCGGACCATGTCATCGGAAAGCCGCGGCGGTATCTGAGCCTCTTGCGGCCCGCGTTCAAGGCGGCGGAAAAAGGTCAGATCGCCGTGCTCGGCGTGGCTCCGCGATGGCCGGAAACCGGCTACGGCTACATCGAGTTTCCGCAAGGGACCGAATCGGGCGCGCTCGCGACAATTCCCGTCCGGAAGTTTCGCGAGAAGCCACAACTTCCGCAGGCGAAAAGATTTGTGAAGGCAGGCAATTTCTACTGGAACGCGGGCATGTTCTTCTGGAAGGCGGAGACGCTTCTGGATGCGCTCCGGCATCATCTGCCGAAGACGGCCACGCTGCTCTCCAGCCTGCCGGCGTTTCACCATCCGGATTTCGCCGCGCAGCTTTCCCAGGTGTTTCCGTTATGCGAAAACATCTCGATCGATTACGCCGTTCTCGAGCGCGCGAAGAATGTCGTCGGCGTCGCTTGCGACGAATTTGGCTGGAACGATGTGGGCAGTTGGGACGCGGTCTACGAACTGCTCGAGCATGACGGCGACGGGAATGCCGCGCGGTCCGAGGTCTTTTCGTCCGACGCATCCGGAAACTATGTCGATTGCGGTAAAAAACTGGTTGCGCTGCTCGGCGTGAAAGACCTGATCGTCGTAGATACTCCCGATGCGCTGCTCATCGCCGACCGGAGCCGCGCGCAGGAAGTCGGGGATATCGTGAAGCGACTGGAAAAAAACGGCCGGGAAGAACTGCTGTAGCCGCGTGCCTCACGTTACAGCACGCCTGTTAATCTATTCATTTGCATGACACTCGACGAAATACGGGAATTGATCAAACTGGTTTCGGAAACGGGCGTCGCCGAACTTGAGGTGCAGCGCGGCGAGAATCGCGTGCGCATCCGGCGCTCCTTCACCACGGAAACCAGCGTGATCATGCCCCAGACGACGGTGACGCCGATTCCGGTCGCGGTCACACCGCAGATGATGGGTGGTTCTGTTACGGCCCAGGCGCCGAGGATCGAACCTTCGCCTGCCGCGAAAGAGCCCGATACGCTTGTCTACGTGAAGTCGCCGATTGTTGGAACATTTTATGAGTCGGCCTCGCCCGGAGTGCCGCCATTCGTTCGCATTGGCGAGCACGTCACGCCCGGCAAGGTTCTCTGCATCATCGAATCGATGAAGCTGATGAACGAAATCGAAGCCGACGCCGCGGGCGTAATCGAAAGCAAACTCGTGCAGAACGGCCAGCCGGTGGAATACGGAGAAGCCCTCTTTGGCATCCGTCCCGTTTAAGAAGATCCTCATCGCCAACCGGGGAGAGATTGCGCTGCGCGTCATTTGCGCGTGCAAGGATCTGGGCATCCCGACGGTCGCGGTTTATTCTGAAGCGGATCGCCACAGCCTTCCCGTCCGGTTCGCCGATCAGGCGATCTGTATCGGGCCCGCCAAGAGCGCGCGAAGTTATCTGGATATCCCGTCGATCATCAGCGCCGCGGAGATCACCAATGTCGACGCGATTCATCCGGGCTACGGTTTCCTGAGCGAAAATTCGGGATTCGCCGAGGTCTGCCGCGTATCGGGAATCAAGTTCATCGGTCCGAAGCCCGATGTGATTTCCGCCATGGGCATCAAGGAACGGGCCCGCGCCATCATGAAGGACTACGGGGTACCCATTCTGCCGGGCTCCGAGGGCGTGCTGTCCAGCGCGGAAGAGGCGATTGAAACCGCTGAGCGGATCGGCTATCCGGTGATCCTGAAAGCGTCGGCCGGCGGGGGCGGGCGTGGTATGCGCGTCGTCCAGTCCGCCGAGGAACTGCCGGGACTGCTGACGCAGGCGCAGCAGGAAGCCGGCGCTGCGTTTTCGAGCGCGGACGTTTATCTCGAGAAGTTCATCGGCGCTCCGCGTCACATCGAATTTCAAATCCTGGCCGACGAGCACGGAAACGTGGAGATCCTGGGCGAGCGCGAGTGCAGCATCCAGCGGCGGCACCAGAAACTGCTGGAAGAATCCCCTTCCCCCGCTCTGCGTGAGTCGGTGCGCAAGCGGGTTTCGTCGAAGCTCAAAGAGGCGATCAAGGCGATCGGCTACAGCAATGCCGGTACCGTGGAATTCCTCATGGATGAAAAGGGCGACCTCTACTTCATCGAAGTAAACGCCCGCATTCAGGTGGAGCATCCCGTAACCGAAGCTGTCACGGGTCTCGATTTAGTGAAGGCGCAGATCCGTATTGCGGCCGGCGAAACGCTCGGCGACATCCTTGGCGGGCCGGTTACCCGTAACGGCCACGCGATCGAGTGCCGGATCAACGCGGAAAATCCCGAGACGTTCGCGCCGTCGCCCGGCCGGATCACAGGACTCAACCTGCCCGGCGGAATCGGCATTCGCGTGGATACGCACGCGTATCAGGACGGCGTCATTCCGCCCTATTACGATTCGCTGGTCGCGAAACTGATCGCGCACGGCAAAGACCGCGACGAGGCGATTCAGCGCATGAAACGCGCGCTCGATCTTTTCGTTGTCGAAGGGATCCATACCTCGATCCCGCTGCACAAACGCATCATGAACGAGCCCGATTTCGTCGCGGGCAACTTCGACACGAACTTTATCAAGCGCTGGATGTAAATAGCGCCACCGTTGCGGCTCGCCGTCGTATAAGGTATTTACGATGGGTTCGGGTATCTGCCCCGCCGTGTTCGGACTGCTGTCGCTCGTGTCCGGTTTGTATGCGCAGTCGTCACAGACCGCGAGCATTGCCTCGCCCGTAAGCGAAGTCAACAAAGCGTTGCCCTCGTGGATCCGGTTTGCGGGCGAATTCCGCACGCGATTCGAAGGCTATACCGGGGGCAGTTTCAAGCCCTCTGCCACGGACGCGTATACCCTGACGCGCCTGAAACTTGACCTGACTATCAAACCGACCTCCTGGCTGAAGTTCTTCGGCGAAGGCTTTGACGCGCGGGTCATCGGCAGGAGTCCGGCGCTCCCGCCGTACCAGAACACGTGGGACATCCGGCAGGCTTACATCGAACTCGGCGATACCGAGAAGCAGATGCTCGGGCTGCGAGCCGGGCGGCAGGTGATCAACCTCGGCGATCAGCGTCTGATGGGCGAATCCCCTTTTTCAAACGTCGAACGCACCTTCGACGCGATTCGGGGCGCCTTTCGCATGGATGGCTACCGTGTCGATGTCATCTCGGCTTCTGTTGTGAATGTTGTCGATGGAACCTGGGATCACCACCAGCAAGGGAACGACATTCACGGGCTCTACGGCGGCATCGAAAGGCTCATTCCAGGAGCCACGATCGAGCCATACGTCTTCTGGCGTCTCCAGCCCCGCGTAAAAAACGAGGAGGGCGCGATCGCCAGCGTCAACGAGAAGGTGGGCGGCTTTCGCTGGGTCGGCACACTGCCGGCAGACTTCGATTACGGCGTCGAGATGGTGCGGGAATTCGGCTCGCTCGGAGCGGACAGAATCCACGCGTGGGCCGGACACTGGGTTGTCGGCCATACGTTCCAATCCGCCTGGGCAACGCCGCGAGCCTATGTGGAGTTTAACCACGCGAGCGGGGATGGCAACGCGAAGGACGGCATACGCGGAACGTTCGATCAGTTATACCCTTCGGGTCACGACAAATACGGCCTGAGCGACGAGATCGGGTGGCGCAATATGTCGGACTTCCGCACCGGTCTCGAAACCAGACCTCGCCGGAACTTGAAGGTCAACCTGGAGTACAACGACTGGCATCTGGCCAGCCGCTACGATGCCATGTACAACTCCTCCGGAACGGCGCTGTTCCGATCCGCGAATGGTACGGCCGGAACCCACATCGGTCAGGAACTGGACATCATCGGAACGCTCACCCTGTTTGCGCCTCTGCAGGCGGGGGCGGGGTTTGCGCGCATCTTTCCCGGCGAATTCCTGAAGCATGTCACGCCGGGGCAACCGTACAACTTCCCCTACGTGATGTTTACATATACGTTCTGACCAGAGCTTCGACCGCCGCCGCGGCGTTCTTCGCGCTCCGGACGCAGTCGGGAATGCCGATGCCGTTGTAGGCGTTCCCAGCGAGGTGCAGTCCGGGAATCCGGGCCACGCGATCTTCGATCTCGGCGATCCGGGCCGTATGGCCAACCGTATACTGCGGCATCGAAGCCGGCCAGCGATGGTTGACGGCGAAGAGCGGCTGCGCCGTGATTCCCATGAGGCGCTCCAGTTCCGTCTGCACTGCCTCGCGGGAGACGTCGGGGTCCGTCGAGAAGCAACGGAAAACGGCCTTATCCGGCGGTACGCGCCCCAGCCATTTCGTCTGCAGCCACGTACAGGCCATGATCGAACGGCGCTCGGGCTTCGGGACCAGGAAGCCGAAGGCGTTGAGCGGATGGTTCACGTCTTCGCGCCGGTATCCGAAGGTCCAGATGGAACTGCCGGTATGCGGAATGGCCCCGAGCAGCGCGCCAAGAGGCTCGTCGACGGGCGCCGCCAGTGGCGCTGCCCCGTTCGCCCCGCAGGCGAGGACGACCTGATCGAACGTGTGCCACTCGCCCTCCGCAAAGACATTCCAGCCCGGCATGATCGACTCGACTCGCGCGGGCACGACCTGCACGCGCGCTCGCAGCGCCTCGATCAAGGTGCCCATGCCATGCCGGAGCGACTTAAAAATGGACTGGCCGCCCGGCTTCCGCTTGTCACGCAACGTCCCCACCACGACGCTGCCGTAACGCTGCTCGTATTCGACGAACTTCGGCAGGACGCTGGGCGCGCTGAGTTCGTGCGGGGAACCGCCATAGACGCCGGCAAGCAGCGGTTCCGCCAGGTAATCGACCGCTTCCGCGCCGAAATGGTCCTCCACGAAGGCGGCCACGGAGCGATCCGGCAGCGCTTTGGGATTCCGGAAGATCTCGAGGCCCATCCGGATCTTCGTGCGCCAGCTGAAGAGCTCCGTCTGCACGACCGGGCCGATCTTTGTCGGCACGACCATCTGGAGACCTTCCGGGAGAGGCACAAAACGGCCGTGCCGGAGGACGTACGTGCGCCGCTGGGCGTCGTTCGACCCGGTGAGTTCCGAACCGAGTCCGATCTCGCGGATCAGTTCCTCGGCCCAGGGTTTCGCGGCAAGCCAGCTCTCGGGGCCGGTCTCAAGGATGCAGCCGTCGATGGTGATGCTGCCGATGGGACCGCCGGGCGCGGGATCGAAGACGACCGCATCCACACCGGCTTTTCCCAGATAGTACGCGCAGGAGAGGCCGGTGATGCCTCCGCCGACGATCGCTACCCGCGCCTGGCCCACATTAAGGCCTGAATTCCCGGACCATCTGGACGACTGCCTTGACGTGTTCTACAGGCGTTTCCGGCAGAATACCGTGGCCGAGGTTGAAGATGTGGCCGGGTCTGGTACCGGTGCGGCGCAGGAGGTCGTGCACCTTGGTGCGCAGTTCAGGGAGCGGCGCGAAGAGCGCTACCGGGTCGAGGTTTCCCATGATCGCGGAACGGTAGGAGATGTCCATCCAGGCCTGATCGATGTTGATCCGCCAGTCGCAGCCCATCACATCGCCGCCGGCCGCGTGCAGTTCGCGAAAATAGCCGGAGGCGCCGGTGCCGAAGTGAATGACGGGCACGCCGGTGGATTTGATCCGCTCAATGAGCGCGCGCGAATAAGGCTGGGCGAACCGGACGTAATCGTCAGCGGCCAGAGCGCCCACCCAGCTGTCGAAGACCTGAATCGAACGGGCTCCGGAGGCCACCTGCATGGTGGCGAACGGCGCCAGAACGTCGACGATTTTGCCCATCAGGCGGCGCCAGAGCGTCTCGTCCCCATACATCATCCGTTTGGTCCGGATGAAGTTGCGCGATGCCCCGCCCTCGATCATGTAGCTGGCGAGCGTAAACGGCGCGGCGCAGAACCCGATCACCGGGACGCGGCCGGAGAGCGCGCGAACGGTCTGCTGGATCGCTTCGCCGACATAGCCGAGATCGTCCGTGTTGGAGGTCGAGAGGGCATCGACGTCCTCGCTCGAAAGCACGGGGTTGTCGATACGCGGCCCTTCCTTCTGCGGATAGCTCAGCTTGAGGCCCATGGGTTCCACGGGCAGGAGCAGGTCGGCGAAGATGATCGCCGCATCGACGTCGAGCGCTTCAACCGGCTGCAGGGTGACGGCGGCCGCGAGATCGGGGCGCTTGCAGATCTCGAGCATCGAATGCCTCGCGCGAACGTCCCGGTACGCCTTCATGTATCGGCCTGCCTGCCGCATAAACCAGACCGGCCGAACATCCGTCGGCCGGCGCCGGCAGGCATCAAGAAATCGACTCGTCATGGGAGCCACGCGCATGGTTGATCCGCCTTATCTTCGCAATAGAAAACCCGGAAATCCCGGGGTTTATGAGTGGCCGTCCACTGACGGCCATGAATAAAATACGGCTTCGCCCACACCTCGCTGTCGAGCGTACGAGGCGCAACGACTGAAACCGATAAAGTCCCCTGCGCCGGATAACCCGTGCGCGGGTCCATGATGTGGCTCCAGGTTTTACCTTCGGCCACAAAAAACTTTTCGTAACTGCCGGACGTGGAGAGCGACTGGTCCTTCAGAACCACCTCATCCACGTACTTCAATTCGTCCTTCGGATCCTTGATCCGGATCCGCCAGCCCGGCTCGCCGGGGGGAGTCCCGAGGCAATAGATACTGCTGCCGCCGCCGGAGACCAGCGCCGACCGGATGCCATCCTTCTTCAGTACCTCGACCATCTTGTCCACGGCGTAGCCTTTGCCGATGCCGCCGGGATCGAGATTCAGGCCCTTCTCTGCAAAAAACACGGTGTGCGAGGCGGGGTCGAGCACAATATTTCGATAGCCAATCTGTCCCATCGCCTGCTTCACCTCACCGGGCTTCGGAAGGTGTCCCGTATCCTTGTAAAAACCCCAGACTTTCATCAGGGGGCCGACCGTAATATCGAACGCCCCTTCGCTCGCGCGGCTGTACCCGACGCAGTCCGCCAGCAGATCGAACAACTCCTTCGAGACCGCCACGGGGTGATCCGCCGCTTCCCGATTGACCTTGCTCCACTCGCTCTCCGGCCGGTAGTTGGAAAGCAGACCGTCGAGCCGCCGGGCCTCTTCGAACGCATCGTCGGATGCGGACTCCATTTTGTTGCGGTCCTCATCGTAAAGGACGAGGGACCAGGTGGAGCCCATCGCGTCGGCATTGGCCTCCAGCCGCAGCGCCTCGGCAGCGGCAGCCGGTTGCCCGGACACACTCCGCAACAAAAACAAAACTAACACAAAGTGTTTGATCGTTGCTGATATTTTCACCAGACGACCTGCACAGGACGGTCACGAAAAGTCTCGCCCGACGCCGGTGTGGAGTCGAGTTTCAGCTTTCGTTTCTGTAGTTTGACGGCCAGGATGCGGTCCCCGTTCAGGTTAGCCCGAAAACCGGGCTACGTCAAACTACTCGCGTGCTTTGATGCGCCGGGCGCGGCGGAGGAGGAACTCGACCCGGCTGTCCGCGTCCGGGTGGGAATCGGCCGAGAAGTGCAGTTCCGGGATACGGCGAAGATTCAGCCGGGCGGCCAACTCGTGACGCAGGAAGTTCTTCGCGTGCTCGAGGGCAGCCAGCGCCTGCTTCGTCTGGTCCGCATCCATGGCGACTTTGACGTGCGCGTGGCGCATATCCGGGGAGACTTCCGCCGAAGTGACGGAGACGGTCGCGACGCGCGGGTCGTCCATCTCGAAGCCGATCAGTTCGCCTAATTCCTCTTTGACGGCCTCCGAGACACGCTGGGACCGATGTTCATCCATATCAAAGCCACTCCAGTTCGGTTCGAATCAGCATCGGTCCAAGAAGGGACGCCGATTCCTCTTCCACCGCCTGAAGGATTTTCGCGGCGAAATCGCGGCTCGACGAAACCGCCGCCGCCGCGATTACCGCGCTGTTATGCAACTCCTGATCATCGATCTCGGCAACCGAGACGTTGAACTTATGGCGCAGCCGGTCCTTCAGGCTTTTCACCACGTGACGCTTCTCCTTGAGGGAGTGCGCATGCTCTATCCGCAATTCCATCACCAGCACGCCCACGACAGGCATACAGGTCAGGCAACTTCGTTGGCCACCCTCTGCATGGTGAAGGCCTCAATGATGTCGCTCTGGTGAACGTCATTGAAGTTGTCGATGGTGATACCGCATTCCATTCCGGTGCGGACTTCGCTGACGTCATCTTTGAAACGGCGCAGAGAGCCGATTTTGCCGGTATGGACGACGACGTTATCGCGGAGAATTCGCACCTGCGAATCGCGCGTCACGGTGCCATCCACGACCATGCAGCCCGCCACTGTACCCACCCTCGAGACGCGGAAGACCTCGCGGATCTCGGCGCGGCCGCGGTAAACCTCTTTGTAGACCGGGGCGAGGAGACCGGACATTGCCTTCTTCATCTCATCCACGAGTTCGTAGATGATGGTGTGAAGGCGGATATCGACCTTCTCCTGCTCGGCCTTCGCCGTGGCGTTCCGTTCGGGCCGGACGCTGAATCCGACGATAATCGCGTTCGAAGCGACCGCCAGATCGACATCCGATTCGTTGATGGCGCCCACGCCGGCGCGAAGCACGCGGATGGTGACCTTGTCGTTCGAGAGCTTCTCGAGCGTATCGCGCAGAACTTCGGCCGAACCGCCCACGTCGGTTTTGAGGATGACCGGCAGTTCTTTGACTTCGCCCGCCGCCATCTGCTTGTGGAACTGCTCGAGGGTGATGCGCCCGGTCTTCGCGAGCGAAGCGGCGCGCTCTTTCTCGGCGCGGTAGAGCACGATCTGCTTGGCTTTGGCGGTATCCGTGACGGCCTGGAAGTTATCGCCGGCCTCCGGCAATTCTTCGAGACCGAGCACTTCGACCGGCATGGACGGACCGACTTCCTTCACCTGTTCGCCGCGATCGCCGATCATGGCGCGAACTCGCCCGAAGACGGTTCCGCAGATAAAGTTGTCGCCGACGCGCAAGGTGCCGTTGCGAACGAGCACGGTAGCGACGGGACCACGGCCGCGATCGAGTTTCGCTTCGAGCACGGTCGCCATGGCGGGACGGGCGGGGTTGGCCTTGAGATCCTGCAGTTCGGCGACGAGCAGAATCATTTCGAGCAGCAGATCGAGGTTCTGTTTGGTGCGAGCCGAAACGGGAACCATGACGGTATCGCCGCCCCAGTCCTCGGCCAGCAGGCCGCGATCGGAAAGCTGCTGCTTGATGCGATCGACCTGGGCATCCGCCTTGTCGATCTTGTTAATGGCGACGATGATCGGCACTTTGGCGGCGCGCGCGTGATCGATCGCTTCCAGAGTCTGCGGCATGACACCGTCATCCGCGGCGACGACCAGCACGACAATGTCGGTCACTTTGGCGCCGCGGGCGCGCATGCGGGTAAACGCTTCGTGACCGGGCGTATCGATGAAAACGATCTTCTGGCCGTTCTTCTCAACGTGGTACGCGCCGATGTGCTGGGTGATGCCGCCGGCTTCCTTCTCAGCCACATTGGCCAGGCGGATAGCATCGAGCAGCGAGGTTTTACCGTGATCGACGTGACCCATGATGGTGACCACGGGCGGACGGCGGAAGAGATCCTTTGCCT
>DASZUZ010000101.1:0-1512 GCA_035547415.1 Bryobacteraceae bacterium
GCGCCGGAGCGGGCGAAGGCCCGTCTGCAATGGCTGGCGAACGAGTTTCCCGGAAACCGGCTTTATCGCGAAGAGCTCGCGAAGCTCCACTGAGACGGGCTACTGTTCCATCGGTTGACCGAAAGCGAAAAGCGTGTTGTCGACTGTCGTGAAATAGGCGCGCCCGTTGGCGAAACTCAGGCCCGTCGGATTTGCGGCTGACGGGATCTGATCGCCGCTCGAAAAGAGTTCGCTTCCGGTCGCCGCATCGAAAGCATGGAGCCTCGCGTGGTGGGTTGCGTCACCCGCTTCCAGTCCGAATACGACGCCGTTGGCGATAGCGGGTTTCTGTGGCGCGATCAGGCTGTTGGACTGCCAGACCTTCGTCAGAACGGGCTGCCCGCTCTGGTCCTCCACGCGAAACGCGGCATAGTATTTGCTGGCCGCCGCCACGATCCATCGCACATGCGCGCTGTCCTCCCACGTCGAGAGGGCGACTACCGCGGCGTCGAGCGGCTCCGTGCGGCTGATCGGAGAGTCCGCCAGATACAATCGCGAGCCATCCGCGCCGGCGATCAGATCTTGTCCTTTCCAGGGGAACACGACGGGAGTCACCGATCCACCGGCAACCGCCAACGATTGCTTGAGCTTCAGGTCCTTCGGGCTGAGTGCGAGCAGCCCGGCGTCGGCAGTCTGAACAGAGATGGTTCCATCGTGACCGACGGCAGGCGCGGTGGCCCGTCCCTTCAACGGGTAAGACGCAACCTTTGAGGTGGAGTCGTGCAGATCGAGAGCCCAAACCGCATCTGTCGCGCCACAGCCCGCCGCCGTGGTCGTATACGCCACGTTGTCCACCACCGCCAGATTCGAGGCGGCAGCGCCGGCAGGAATGAAGCTGACGGGCGGCGCGACATCCTCTCCGGTGGAAGGATTCAGGCGATACAGTTTGCCGTCGCTCGACAGCACGTGAATCGGCCGCGGAGCGTTGCGTCCCGGTGTGCCCGGAGGCAGATCCGGCGCAGGCATCATCGCGGGCATGGCGGTGATGCCGGGCGCACAGGTATTCGCCGGCGCGGGCAATTGCCGTTCCCAGAACACCTGGTTCAGATCGACGTCGACCGCCCGGACATGACCGGAACTGCTGACGACGATGGCAAGTTCCTTGAAGCCCTTGTATGAGATCAGTCGCCCGATAATCAGGGGCGCCATGAGATGCCCCGGCGGCGAATCGAACTTGCGCTGCAGAACGGCCTTGAAACCCTTCACGCCGCTTTTCTGGAAATCGGAATCGTTTTCCTCCCATCCGGTTCGCTGCGCATTGCCTCCGGCGGAGAGCCAATCGCTCGGGCGGGGTGTCTGCGCGAGCGCTGCAGCCGCAATCGCGGTGGAAAGAAACAGGCGTAGGTATCGACGCAAGCCGAACTTATATCACAGCACTCAGCGGCGGCGCATCGGGAAGTGCCTCGCGAGGTAATCGACCATGTCTTTGCGCTCCTGTTCACTGACGACAGCGCCGCGATCGATCATCTCGTC
>DASZUZ010000102.1:0-2713 GCA_035547415.1 Bryobacteraceae bacterium
CGGCGAGTAACAATGGCGCGAGGAGGAGTAGTTTCTTCATGCTCGTGCGGGAACCAGCGAGCGGGACGCGCTCCACATGCCGGCGGCCAGATTACTCAGGCCGCCGGGAATCCACATAATGAGACCGCCGAGTTGCTGATCCACGAGGGGCGCGACGCTCCACCCGATGGAGGCATGAGCGCAGGCCGGATAGAGCGCCGATCCGGAAAACGTCAGCAACGCCCCGAGCACGCCGGTATGAATCGTCGCGATCAGGAGGTTGAGTAACGCCGCGGCAGCGGGACCCTGGAAGACGGACCTGAATGCGATTTTCGATGGCGAAAAAGCTGAAAGACGCTTGGTCCGATATAGTCGCTCAGCGATCCGCCGCCAGAGGGGTGGAAGAGGTCCTCGAAAATTTCGCGCAGCGCGAAAGCCACAATGAGAACGCCCGGGAGGGTCGTCAGCAACCTCATTCTCTGCTGGCTCCGCAGTCCGTAGACCACAATGGCGCGTTCCTTGCAGGCGGGGGAGCATGACTTTACAGGAAGCACGAACGATCATTGCGGCCGCTGAGCGTAAAGCGCAAGAAATCGGACAGCCGATGAATATCGCTGTTGTCGACGAGGGCGGCAATCTTGTGGCGCACGTCCGCATGGACAACGCCTGGATCGGCAGCGTCGATATTGCCATCAATAAGGCGTGGACTTCGCGCGCCTTCGACATCTCAACGAAAGAACTCGCCGATCTGAGCCAGTCAGGCGATCAGTTCTTCGGGATTCACGCCTCGAACCGGGGCCGGGTGATGATTTTCGCGGGCGGCATTCCTCTGAAACGCGGCGGACGGGTCGTCGGGGCGATCGGCGTCAGCGGGGGATTGGGGAAACAGGATCAGGCGGTTGCCGAAGCCGGGGCGGAAGCGTTCCTCTCCTGATCGCTATCCTTTCAGCTTCTCGATCCGTTTCCTTACCTCGGATGCGTTCTTCGCATCCGGGGAAAGTTTGAGGTAGTGTTCGTAGGCGGCGCGGGCGGCCTTCGGATTTTCGCGCCTTTCTTCGGCTTCGCCGAGTTTCAGCCAGGCTTCGGCGTTTCCCGCGTTCCACTGCGTGGCTTCGAGGAACCGGGCCGAAGCGGCTTTGAAGTCGCCCTTCTTGAAATAGAAGGCGCCGACCGAAACCGCGCGTTTCGATTTCACGGGGTTGAAGCTGTACTTGTCCTGATTTGCCGGAGCATCCTCGTCGGGCGGCAATTCGGTGGTGGCGGATGGCTTTGCGCCGGTTGTTTGTTTCGATTTCTGCCCCGCGTCCTCATCCGGCGGCAACGGCTGGGCGGGCGGCGTTTGTTGCGCGAGAACGACTCCAGCGAAAACAATGCCGATCCAGCAGCGTGACATAATCAAAGTATATTGTCTCAGCGGGATTCCGCTCAAAACGCCCAAAATCCACTGCGGGAGAAAGTCGCTCAACTGCCCCTCGGGCCTGGAGTGTATCTCTACAGGGACGCGGCGGCGAAGATCATCTACGTCGGCAAGGCGAAGAGCCTGCGGGCGCGAGTGCGCAGCTACTTCAATGAAGACCGGCTCGCGGAAGCCAAGACCGGCACGCTGATCAGCGAAGCGCGCGACGTCGATTACATCCTGGTCGATAACGAAAAAGAAGCGCTGGCGCTCGAAAACAACCTGATCAAGCAGTACAAGCCGCGCTACAACGTTCTGCTGCGCGACGACAAGACGTACCCCTACATCAAGCTGACGAACGAGCGGTTTCCGCGGGTGTATGTCACGCGCCGCCTGAAGAAGGACGGATCGACGTACTTCGGTCCTTACTTTCCGGGCAATCTGGCGCACCGTCTGGTTCACTTCATTCACCGGCATTTTCTGGTGCCATCGTGCAAAGTGGATCTGAACCGGTATCATCCGAAGCCCTGCCTGCAGTACCACATTCATCGGTGTCTCGGGCCCTGCGTGGAGGGGCTCTCCGCGCCGGAAGCCTATGCGCAGGCGGTCCGGCAGGTAAGGCTGTTCCTCGAAGGGCGTCACGGCACGCTGGCAAATGAGCTCCGGCAGCGCATGGAAGCGGCGGCACTCGATATGCGGTTCGAGGAAGCGGCATCGCTGCGAGATCTGGTCACGACGGTGGAGGAACTGGACCAGCGGCAGAAGATGGCCGCGGCTTCCGGCGAAGACGTGGATATTTTCGGGTACTACGCGGAGCCCCCGCTGGTGGCGGTGAACCTGTTTCATCTGCGCAATGGCCAGATTGTCGACCGGCGCGAGTTCTTCTGGGAGGATCAGGACGAGTTCGACGCCCCGAGTTTCTTTTCGTCGCTGCTGCTGCAGATCTATCTCGACCAGCAGTATGTTCCGTCGATCATTCACGTGCCGCTCGACTTCGACGACAGCGAGGCGATGGCGGAACTGCTTTCGGAGAAGAAGCAGCGGAAGGTCGAGATCCATACCCCGCAGCGCGGCCAGAAGCGCGCGATGCTGAACCTTGCACAGACCAATGCGAAGCACAGTTTCGATGCGCGCTTCCGGGTGCTGAAGCCTTCATCCACCGCGATTCAGGAAGCGCTGCAGGACGCGCTCAATCTGCCCGACGCGCCGAAGCGGATCGAGTGCTTCGACATTTCGCACGTGCAGGGGACCGATAAGGTCGCGAGCATGGTCGTGTGGGAAGTAGGCCGGATGAAGAAGTCGGACTACCGGAAGTTCATCATCCGTACCGTCGAGGGC
>DASZUZ010000103.1:0-8171 GCA_035547415.1 Bryobacteraceae bacterium
CTGTCACTTTGTTCCCCAGGGCACGTGAGTTCTCAACCTCTTCAGCGCGGGTTACGGCCAGATGCAGGGACGCGACGAGATCCTCGATTCTTTCGTTGCTTTCCGACCGGATATCTACCTTCGCCCGCGCGCTCGCCGGTATGGCGTTTACGCTGGAGCCGCCCTCGATCACGCCGATATTGATGGCGACCTTCGGGCTGGACCGGGGATCGAGGGGGCGATGATCCACGAAAGAAGAGATCGCACGGCTCAGCGCATGAACGGGGTTTCCGATGCCGAAGTCGCTCCAACTGTGTCCGCCGGGGCCTGAGAAGACGACTTCGAATCGCCGGCTTCCCAGCGCCTGGCACGTGATATGGTCTGTCGCGGCTCCGTCCAGCACCAGAAAGGCGCTCAGATGCCGGACCAGTTCTGTCTGCCGGCAGAGGTGGCGCATGCCGCAAAGATTGCCTTCGCCCTCCTCGCCGACATTCGCCACGAGCAGCAGCCGGTTCCATAGCCCATTCACGGCGTCGTACGAGGGGGGAAGAGACTTGATGGCCTTCGCGATGGCGAGCAGCGCGGCCAGGCCGGCTCCGTTATCGGAAACGCCGGGGCCTCGAAAATCGCCGTCGCGATCGATGGAAATATCGTCCCGGGTACGAGGCGCAAGCACCGTGTCGAGATGGGCGGTTGCCGCAACGAGCCGGCCGGAAGGGTTCGGGTCGAGAGAGGCGAGAACGTTACCGGCGCGGTCGATTCCGGCGTGCCAGCCGAGAGAGCGGAACTGGGCCGCCATCCACTCGGCGCGCTGCTGTTCGAGAAAAGTCGGCGCGGGAATGCGACAGAGCTGGAGGTGAATTTCATTCACCCACTGCTTCTCACGAGTAAACCACTGAAGCGCCTCGCGGATACCAGGGCGCTCGGCCAACTCGCCGACTGCCGCGGCCGCGGGCAGGAGATTGGCCGCCACTTCTTGAGTGTAGCGGGCGCCGGAATCCGGCGGGCGGACCGCGCCTTTTGCCGGGTATGTGCCTGCTATGCTTGCTGGTTGATTGAGAACCTGAAGCTACTTGTGCGCCTTTATTCGCAGCCCGCGGCTGCCATGGGCGCGATTCTCGATCGCGGCAGTCTGCTGTTCGCCAGCCTCGCGGTTCTCGTTATTTCGATTCTGCTGCCGTTCGACTTCCGTTTCTACACGCCTCTGCTCGTCCTCGCGCTGATTTACGTTCCCGGCCTTCTTCTGCTGGGCAAACTGCTGGCTCGTTTGGGGGGCGGCATGGGCGCGGTCTTCCAGCGCGATTATTCGCCGCTGCTGACGTGTACGGCGATGGCGTGGGCCGCCGCGAATCTTCCCTTGCTGGTCGCTCGATGGATTCTGCCGCTCCGGACGCGTCAGGATCTGGTCGTGCTGGAAGCGATTGCCGGTGTTTCGCTGCTCTGGTTTCTGGCGCTGACTTTCTTCGCAGTGCGTACCGTTTTCGGAACGGAAAGCGTCCGGGCCGTGTCGATCGTCGGCTTCTCATGGCTGCCTTTGCTGGCCGCCGTCTATCTTTGGGCTCCTTTGCGATTCGCGCTCGGCTGGCTTGCGTCCCCTTTCTTCCTCTTTTTCGCGTGGTACTACCTGGGCGGGGAGATCGGCAATCTGGGGGCGGGGTTGCGCCGGAGGCAGAGCTTTCACCGGATGCTCGAAGCCGCCGCGGTCAACCCGCATGACGCGGAAGCGCAGTATCAGCTCGGCTTGTTTTATCAGAATCGCCGGCAGTATACGGAGGCCGTGCAGCGGTTTCGAAATGCGATCGCCATCCGCTCGTCGGAAACGGATGCCCATTTTCAGTTGGGACGAATCGCGCGCGCACAGGGCCGGCTGAAAGAGGCGCTGGAGCATTTTCAGACGGTGCTGGATCAGGACGAGACGCATCATCAGCACGAGATTCTGCGGGAGTTGGGTGCGCTTTATCTGGAAGCGGGCCAGCCGGCCGATGCCTGGCATGAACTTTCCACCTATGTGGAGCGGCGACCGTACGATCCGGAGGGGCTGTACTATGCGGGGCAGGCTCTGGATCGTCTGGGCAGGCAGGCGGAGGCGAGGGAGATGTACGGACGCGCGGTGGAATCGGCGCGGACGGCTCCGCGGTATTTGAGAGGGGCTGTGGCGAAGTGGAGCCGGCTGGCGGCGAAGGAATTGGGGAGATAGCGGGTGAGTGCGCCTGGTGGTGGCTTGCGCCGGCCGGAAGGCCGGCGGCGGGGCAAAGCCCCGGCCCCACATTGGGGCTAGTGGGGGAGGGATTCTTCGAGGTGTTTCAGGCGGGCGTCGAGAACCTGCTCAATCCGGAACATCTCGGCGCGTAAAACGTCTTTGGTGTCGTCGATCCGGCGATTGACTTCAGAGAAGCGAGTGTCGAGCACGCGCCCGAAATCGTCGAATCGACGCTGGACGTCATTAAGCCGGTGGTTATTGATGAGAATGCCGATGAGCACGGCGAAAGTCGGGAAAACCGCTGTGGCAAGCGCTGTCACCAGTTGATCGGAGACGATCATCGAGATATCGACAGGATAGCAGCGGACGGCGCCTGAATTAGTGGGGAAGGGATTCTTCGAGGTGTTTCAGGCGGGCGTCGAGAACCTGCTCGATCCGGAACATCTCGGCCCGAAGAAAGTCTTTGGTGTCGTCAATCCGGCGGTTGACTTCAGCGAAGCGAGTGTCCATGGTGCGTACGATGTCGGTGAGCCGTTGGTTATTGATCAGAATGCCGATGAGCACGGCGAAGGCGGGGAAGGCCGCTATGGCAAGCGCTGTCACCGTCGATATGGTAACAGCGCTGCCCGGGCGTTTACTTTAAAGCTTCAATCAATGCCGGCACGACCTGGAACAGGTCTCCGACGATTCCGTAGTCGGCCACTTCGAAGATGGGCGCTTCCGGATCCTTATTGATCGCGACGATCGTCTTCGATCCCTTCATTCCGACCAGGTGCTGAATCGCGCCTGAAATACCGACGGCAAGATACATCTTTGGCGCGACTGTCTGTCCGGAACTGCCGACCTGGCGCTCCATGGGAAGCCAGCCGTTATCGCAGATCGGCCGCGACGCCGCGATCTCCGCTCCCAAAGCCTGGGCCAGTTGCTCGACGATCGGAAGATTCTCCGCTTCCTTAATGCCGCGGCCCACCGAAACGATGATCTCAGCGGCGCTGAGATCGACTACCCGCGCCGATTCGCGGAAGAGTTCGAGCGGCTTCGTGCGGATCTGTTCGGGCTTCAGGTTAGGGGTTGTCTTCTCGACCGTCGCGCTGCCGGCGGTCAGATGATCCGTCCGGAAGGCGCCCGCCTGAATCGACGCAAAGTGCGGCGCATCGCCTTCAAACCGGACGTCCGCATTGATCTTGCCCTGGAACAGCTGCCGGATGACCACCAGCGAGCCGTTATCGACCCGGTGACCGACGACGTCGCTCACCAGAACGCGATCGAACGAGGTCGCCAGCTTCGGCGCAAAATCGCGTACCTGATAGGTGTGCGGGAACACGACGTACTTCGGCTGATGCGCCGCGATCAGTTCCCGGAGCGCCGCCGTATAGCCGTCCGGCGTGTAATCGGCGAGCAACGGGTGATCGACGGCGTGAACCTTGTCGAGCTTGTATCCCGCGAGCGTCTGAGCGACGGGTTCGACGCCACTGCCGAGGACCGCCGCGAACACCGGAAGGCCCAGTTCGGCTCCAAACTGCTGGGCCGCGGCAACGGCTTCGAGCGCCATCTTGTGCAACTTGCCGTCGCGCTGTTCGAGAACCGCCAGTACTCCGCTCATATCACTCTCGCCTCATGCCGCAGCTTCTCGACGAGCTTCTCCGCCGCTTCTTTCGGCGGACCGTCGAAGATCTGCGACCGTTTCGTTTTTTCCGGAATATAGATGCACTCCAGCCGAACCGAGGCGCTGCTTTTGACGGAGAGATCCGCGGCTGCCAGACGCTTCACTTCCTTCGATTTGGCTTTCTTGATGCCCATCAGCGTCGCATAGCGCAACTTCGTGGCGCCGGACTGAATCGTCAGGAGCGCGGGAAGGGGCATCTGCACATGCTGGAACCAACCGTCTTCCAGTTCCCGCTTGACGCGGATCCCCGAGCCTTCCGCTTCGATGTTCATGATGATGGTGGCGTGCGGAAAGCCCATGACTTCCGCCAGAATGACGCCCGTCTGACCGTAACCCAGGTCGTCCGACTGCAGGCCCGTCAGGATCAGGTCGGGTTTTTCGGATTCCACGGCTTTCGCCAGCACCCGAGCCAGCGTCAGTGGATCCTCGATGCCGGCTTCATCGGTCTCGATGTGAATCGCGCGATCCGCGCCCTTGGCAAGAGCTTCGCGGATGGTTTGTCCCGCGCGATCCGGACCGGCGCACAGCACGATGACCTCGCCGCCCTGCTTTTCCTTTAATTGCAGCCCGGCTTCGAGGGCATAAGCATCCGGCTCGTTGATTTCATAGGCCAGGTCCGCATCCTCAATCCATGTGCCGGACGAATTCACCTTCAGCAGGCTGTCCCGTGAGGGTACCTGCTTGATGGCGACAACAATCTTCATTTGTGTCGTTACTCCGTGAATCGTTTGAAAATCAGTGCCCCGTTGGTGCCGCCGAAACCGAAGGAGTTGGACAGAGCATAATCCATCTTCATGGGTCGGGGCGTATTCGGGACGTAGTCGAGATCGCAGCCGGGGTCGGGGTTCTCGTAGTTGCTGGTCGGCGGCGCGATCTGATGACGCAACGCGCAGACCACGATGCCCGCTTCGAGACCGCCTGCTCCGCCGAGCAGATGACCGGTCATCGACTTCGTGGAACTGACGGCGAGCTTCTTGGCATGTTCCCCGAAGGCTCGCTTGATCGCGATCGTTTCCGCCTGATCGCCCAGCGGCGTGGACGTGCCGTGAGCGTTGACGTAATCGATCTTTTCCGGGTCGAGCTTTGCGTCTTTCAGCGCGTTGCGCATCACGCGGTACGCGCCTTCGCCATCCTCCGGCGGGGCCGTGAAATGGAACGCATCGCCGCTCATGCCGTAACCGACGATTTCAGCCAGAATCGGCGCTCCGCGTTTCTTTGCGACTTCGAGTTCTTCGAGGATGAGAATCCCCGCGCCTTCGCCGACGACGAAGCCGTCGCGGTCGCGATCGAAGGGGCGCGACGCGTGTGCGGGATCGTCATTCCTCTGCGACATCGCGCGCATCGCCGCGAAGCCGCCGATACCCATCGGCGTGATGCAGGCTTCGGTACCGCCGCAGATCATCACGTCGGCGTCGCCGCGCTGGATGATTTTGAACGAATCACCGATCGAATGCGCGCTGGTAGTGCAGGCGGTTGCAGTGGCGGAGTTCGGCCCCTTCGCACCCGTGCGAATGGAGATGTATCCGGAAGCCAGATTGATGATGGTTGCGGGAATGAAGAACGGCGAAATGCGGCGCGGACCGTGCTCGAGGAGCGTTTTGTGCTCGCGCTCGATCACTTCGAATCCACCGATCCCGCTGCCGATGTAGACGCCGACCTGCTCCGCGTTTTCGGGCGTCACCTTCAGACCGGAAGATTGCAACGCATCCTCGGAGGCAGCAATGGCCAGCTGGATGAACCGGCCCATCTTCTTGATTTCTTTCTTCTCAATGAAGCGGGTCGGGTCGAAATGCTTGATCTCGCCGGCGATCTGACAATTGAACGCCGACGCATCGAAAGATTCGATGCGTGAGATCCCATTGCGGCCCTCCATCAGGGCGTTCCAGTTCTGTTCGGTTGTATCGCCGATTGCGGTCAGAAGACCGACGCCGGTGACTACGACTCTGCGGGAAATAGCTCTCTCCTTACTACAGCGGCCCTCAGCCGCATGCCACTGCAACCAACATCATTCCGATGCCCGGACCGACCCAGTAGTTGCGTGGCGATTCAGATTGCCCTGCGCGGAGCAGGGCAGCAGTTATTTCTTCTTGTTCTCGATGTAGGTGACGGCGTCGCCCACGGTTGCGATCTTCTCGGCGTCTTCGTCCGGAATCTCCAGTTCGAACGCCTCTTCGAAGGCCATCACTAACTCAACGATGTCGAGCGAGTCCGCGCCCAGATCATCGACGAACGAAGCCTTGTTGTCTACCTGACTCTCGTCCACACCCAGTTGTTCGACAATAATCTGTTTGACCTTCTGCTCTACGGGCGATGCCATACTTCCTCCACTATAGCTGGTAAGCGCCACAATCCGGGCTGATATTTCGGTTGGCGGATGGCCGCAGGATCAACCGTTTACCGGAGAGGGACGCAAAGCTCTGATTCTACACTACGGAGCGAAATTGTGGCTGCAGGCGCATTCGCATCAAGGTTCGGGCGCTACTCTACGGCTATGCGCCCGCTTCTCTTCTGCGTCGCCACGGCGTTTTGCGCCTCCGGCGTCGCCCAAACGCCTCGAGTGGCGCTCACCGCGGCCGATTATGCCCGCGCCGAGCGGTTCATGGGCTACAACACGAATCCGCTCGTCTTTGGCGCCGGGGTTCGCCCTCACTGGCTGGCGGGCGACAGGCTCTGGTATCGCGTCACTCGTGAGAACGGGGCCGAATTCGTCGTCGTCGATTCCGCCAGTGGAACCCGCCGTCCTGCTTTCGATCATGCTCGACTTGCCGCGGCTCTTTCGACCGCGACCGGAACCCGATGCGACGCCGGCAAGCTGCCCTTCGAGGAGATCGAGCTATCGGACGACGGTTCATCGGTTTCGTTCAGCATCGCCGGAAGGGGCTGGAAGTGCGTTCTCAGCAGGTATGCGTGCGTGGTGGACAACAGCGGTTCTCATGCGTTGCCGCGCACTCCGAACGACGTCCTTTCGCCCGATAAGAAGACGGCTGCCTTCATTCGCGACTATAACCTCTGGGTGCGGGATGTGGCCACGGGGGCGGAAACGCAGTTGACCGCCGATGGGGTGAAGGATTTTGGCTATGCGACCGACAATGCCGGCTGGACGAAGAGCGATCATCCCGTTCTGCTGTGGTCACCCGATTCGAAGAAAATCGCCACTTTTCAGCAGGACCAGCGCGGGGTCGGCGAGATGTACCTGGTGAATACGACAGTCGGGCACCCGAAGCTGGAAGCATGGAAGTATCCTCTTCCCGGCGACGCGGTTGTCACCACCATCCAGCGCGTGATCATCGATCTTCCGGCGCGCAAAGTGACTCGTCTGAAGATGGCGCCGGACCAGCACCGTTCGACATTGTGCGACCACATCGTCTGCGATGGAGGTGAATGGGCCGATGTGCAGTGGAGCCCCGATGGCGCGAAGTTGGCGTTCGTCTCGACATCGCGCGACCACAAGCAGGCCAGGCTGAGGGAAGCCGATGCGATATCCGGATCGGTCCGCGAGATCAACGAGGAGTCCGCGGCAACGCAGTACGAATCCGGCGACGGCAAAGCCAACTGGCAGGTGCTTTACGGATCGAACGAGTTTATCTGGTATTCGGAACGCAGCGGCTGGGGACATCTCTACCTGGGCGACTGGAAGACGGGCAGGATGAAGAATCCGATTACCGCTGGCGACTGGCTCGTGCGGCAGATCGTTCACGTGGATGAGAAGCAGCGCCTTATCTGGTTCCTGGGGGCAGGCCGCGAGAAGGGTCGCGATCCGTATTTCACGCACCTTTACCGGGTGGGGTTTGACGGCAAAGGACTGCAGTTACTGACTCCGGAGGATGCGAACCACGAAATCTCGATGTCGCCTTCCGGGCAATTCTTCGTCGACAGTTATTCGAAACCCGATGCGCCGCCCGTGGCTGTCCTCCGCGATGCTTCGGGGAGAATGATCGCGACGCTGGAAAAAGCCGACATCTCGAAACTTCTGGCGACAGGGTGGAAGCCGCCGCTGCCGATTGTCGTGAAGGCCCGCGACGGCGAGACAAATCTGTACGGGCTCATGTATGTACCGAGCCATCCCGATCCGGCGAAGAAGTATCCGATCGTGAATCACATTTATCCGGGGCCCCAGCAGGGAAGCGTCGGGAGCCGGAACTTCTCGGCGGCGCGAGGCGATGCGCAGGCGCTGGCCGAGCTCGGCTTTGTGGTTGTCGAGATTGACGGAATGGGAAACCCCACCCGGTCGAAGAAATTCCACGACGCGTATTACGGAAATATTGGCGACAACACGCTGCCGGATCAGATTGCGGGGATGACGCAACTGGCGCAGCGTTATCCGTA
>DASZUZ010000104.1:0-4752 GCA_035547415.1 Bryobacteraceae bacterium
GATCCGGCAACTGCTCTCGCGCCTCGGCTGAGGCGCCCGTCTTACCCACGATGAACGCCTCCGCTTTCCGGAGGCGTTCACCGGCTTCAAATTCCCCTCCCCCTTCCGGCCCGTTCGGCGCCAAAATAGCCTTCTGAGACCCATGCGAACCTTATTCCTTCTGGGAACCGCCGCACTCTGCGGTTTCGCCCAGCAGACGCCGCAGTACGACCTGCTGCTCCGCGGCGGACACGTGATCGACGCCAAGAACAACATCAGCGCGGTCCGGGATGTTGCGATCCGGGACGGCAGAATCGCCGCCGTGGAAGCGAAGATCGACCCCTCCCAAGCCTTGAAGGTTGTGGACGCGTCCGGCCTGTACGTCACGCCGGGCCTCATCGATATCCACGCCCACGTCTACGCGGGGACGGGCGAGCGAGGTTCCTACGCCGGGGACAACAGCCTGCCTCCCGACGGGTTCACGTTCCGCGTGGGCGTCACCACTGTGGCTGACGCGGGCTGCGCGGGGTGGCGGAACTTCGACGACTTCAAACAACGGATCATCGACCGCTCGAAGACCCGAATCTACGCATTCCTGAACATCGTCGGCGCCGGAATGCGGGGCGGCAAGTACGAGAACAATCTGGCGGACATGGAAGCGAAGCCCGCGGCCGAGATGGCGATGAAGTACAAAGACACGATCGTCGGCATCAAGACGGCGCATTACGCGGGGCCCGAATGGACCCCGGTCGAGCACGCCGTGGAGGCCGGGACGCTCGCCAGGATCCCCGTCATGGTCGATTTCGGCACGGACCATCCGGAACGCCCGATCAGCGTGCTGCTGGGCAGCAAGCTCCGCCCCGGCGACATTTACACACACTGCTTTTCCGGGCTGCGCCATGAACTCGCCGATTCCGGGAAGCTGAACCCGGCGATGTACGAGGGCCGCAAGCGCGGCGTGATTTTCGACGTGGGTCACGGCGGGGGCAGTTTCGCCTGGCCGGTCGCGACGGAGGCCATGAAAGAGCACTTCCTGCCGGATTCGATCTCGACGGACCTCCACATCGGCAGCATGAACTCCGGCATGAAGGACATGCTGAACGTCATGGACAAGTTCCTCGCGATGGGGATGCCGCTGGACGACGTGATCCGGCGGTCCACGTGGAATCCGGCGCGGGAGATTCACCGGGAACAGATTGGCAATCTGTCGGCCGGAGCACCCGCAGACATTACGGTGCTCCGGCTGGAAAAGGGCTCCTTCGGCTTCACCGACATGTACGGCGCGCGGCTCAAGGGCACGCAGCGGCTCCGGTGCGAACTGACGCTGCGCGATGGCAAGGTGGTTTACGACCTGAACGGCATCACGCGTCCGGACTGGACCACGCTGCCGAAGGGGTACCGAAACACGGGCGACCCTCGCTGGGACGCCGTCACGCCGCTGCGGGTCCGGCCGGCTCCCGCGCCGCCGTCGAGATAAAGCCGGGCCTACATCGCCAGTTTTTCTCTGGCGTAGTGCAGGCAGCTCTTGATGTTCTCGTCTTCGGCGCGCATCTGCGCGTCCTTCGAGAGATTACTGTAGACCGGCAGCGGCTGCGATTGCGCCGACACCTTTTCCACCATCGCGAGGGTTCGCGCCAGATAGAGCCCGTTACGATCCGGGAAGGTGATCCAGTACTTGTCGGTCAGGCAAGGTACCCGGAGCGGGTCCCGGGTGATCATTTCGAGCGAGAACTTCGCTTTCGGGTTCGCTTTGCGAATGCCGTCGACGATTTTGCGGACGTCGAGGAAGCCTTCGCCGAGGGGCACTTCGGAGAGCAGAAAGCCCTTGTCGTAGCCTTCGACGCCCATGTCCTTCACGTGACACATCTTCGCGTAGGGCACGAGTTCCATCACCGCGTCCGGCGAGTCGAGCAGCGCGATGTTGTTGCCGCAATCGACGAGCGAGCCGAAGTATTCGCTGCCGTACTGCTTCAGCAGGCGAACCTGTTCGTCGATGGTCCAATCCTTATGGTTTTCCATCCCGACGGGCATACGGAGGCGGTCCGCGATGGGCCCGATCTTCTTCACGGCCGCTACGCTCTCTTCGTAGAATGCCTTCCAGTCATTGAGCGAATTCCACTTCTCGTAACGACGGCCGCCATCCGTACGGGTACGGACGGCAACGGCTCCGGCTTCTTTTGCTCCCTTCAGGGACGCTTCGAACGCCGATGTGTCGTTCGATTTCGGGAAGGGCGCCATCGCTTCGACGTAAAGACCGAGTTCCTCGGCGCGCGCCCGGATCTTCTTCAACATCGCGGGATCCGAGGGCAACTGCATCTGGACTCCGCCCGCCCCGAGGTCGCGGCAACGATCGAGCAGCGCGAGGGGTTCGGTGTGCCGGGCATAGGTCATCCAGGAGGTCGTCGCGATGCCCATGCTGGTCTTCGGGGGCGCGGCGAACAGCCGGCGGTCGAGAGCAGCCGCGGCGGCGGCAGTGGCGCCGGCGGAGAGAAGGGTTCTTCGGGTCATAAAGCTGCTTTGCCGGAATTCTATCACCCCGCGCCGGGATGACCGGTTTCGGGGAACGGCGCCGCCCCGCGGACATCGCCCTTTACGCTGGCCATGAATTTGCGTACACTGAGCCTGCGAGCAAAGTTCGCTCCCTTTCTCCAGGACCGAGAAATATGCATTTCGTATCCACCTGCGCCCTTTTGCTGGCCAGTGTCGCGTTGCCGATGGCCGGAGCGGCGTTACCCACCTCCTCACTGCCCTCCCCTTCCGGGAGTGACGTTACCGTGATTCTCGACATGAAAGGACCGTGGTCGCAGGCGGCAATCCGGGAGATGAAGCGCGAAGCGAGCCGGATCATCGAGACATCCGGTGTGCAGCTGGACTGGAAGCAGCGCGGCGAGGCGGCGAACCTGACGTTCCGCGACCTTGTCGTGATGACGTTCAAGGGGTCGTGCGCGTTCGATCCGGCACCGCCCGCTTACGACGAACTCGGAGCCTACGCCATTACGCGGACCGCCAACGGGGAGGTGCAACCGTTCGGCGAAGTGGATTGCGACCGGGTGGTGAACTCGGTGCGGTCGGCGATGTTCGGCGGCGACTACACCCATGCGGACCTGCTGGTGGGCCGGGCCCTGGGCCGCGTGGTTGCGCATGAACTGGTCCATATGCTGACGAAATCGGGGCAGCATGCGCACGAGGGCGTCCAGAAGCCGGCGCTGTCCGGAAGGCAACTCATCTCGTCGTCGCTGCCGCTGAGCGCGCTGGATGTGGAACGGCTCCGGGAGGAGCGCGGCATCCGTTAAGCGATTTTAGCCGCAAGGCGGGTTTGCAAAGCCAAAAATTGGCTTTTCATTGGGTTGAAATTGGCTTCTCCAAAGCCAATTCTTTGTTGAGCGCATTCAGGTTAACTCGAAATCGGGTTTGGGAAGGGCACATTATTTTGTTCCCGCGGCCGGTAGTCCCCCGCGGCGAGGCGATCCGGCATCGGCACTGTTGCTGACCGAGAGCTGCCTGGCCCATCTCCCGGTGAATTTCGAAGGGTAGTTCGTTGATCGCGGTGGGGAATAGGGCCGCCGATTAACGCCGATGCACGCAGATCGGGTATAGCGATGGCCTTTCCTATTCGGTCGCCAATGCACGAGGGCGACCGCCGGCACGCCGGGTGTTGGGTTTCCGGTTCCGCACCGCAGCTGAAAAGAAATATTCAGTTGAGAAAGATCAACCGGACCCACCCACCGGGGCAGCGGCGTCCGAAACCACTTCACATCGTTAAAAGCGATGATGCAGGACGAAAAAAACTGAAAACTTCAAGAGCCGCCTGCAACGCGGAGCGCATTTGAGGCAACGCCGCCCTATTCGCATTGGCGAACGGTGGCAGAATCGATCTGGCTCCGGTCCGGCTTCTGAGAGTATTGTGCGGCAGGAGACTTCGGGCGGGCATGTAAGCCATTGTTTTTACAGCGAAAGAGCCATGTCACTGCCCGCGAGGAGGTCTCGTTTGCGAGGAGAACAGCCGCGAGTTCGGTACGCGGAAGAACCTGGCGGAGAAACGCTCACGCGATTCCGTTATTCGCCTGCCGGGAAATTGGGTTTCGGTCCCGCGAGAATCGTGTGAGTTCACCGCGAAATCGGGTTAAGATCGCGGGCAAATGGGCGCTTCCGCGGGAGAAACCCGGTCTTCCAAAGCCGTGGGCTTGGGATACGGTATCGACGGGCCGGCTCAGCTCCATCAGCGCGGGCGGCAATTCGACGCAGTTTTCGACGCAGTTTACCCGTTCGCCTACCCGTACAATTCAGCGGGAGGACTGGAGAATGAGACGTTCCCTTCCGGACGCTACACGCAGAGTTGCTATGACGCCGCCGGCCGCGTGAAGTCGATCAGCGGGGCGGCATCGGCGAACGCGACTTCGACGAATTATGCCGGGCAGGTCAGCTACGCTCCGCAAGGGGCCATCCAGTCGATGGCGCGGGGCGATGGACTGACGGAGGCGTGGACATACAACAACCGGCTCCAGCCGACAGGCATCAGCGTGGGCACCACGGGGAGTCCGCGCTCGGCGTTCGGGCTCGATCTGTACTATTGCGCTGGAAAGGCGCTGGCCTGCGCGGGGAACAACGGGAACATCCGGACGGCGAACCTGTCGGCGCCGGGCGTGGATCAGAACTTCACGTACGACCCGCTGAACCGGCTGCTGAGCGCGGCCGAGGGGACGGCGTGGGCGGAAGGGTTCAGCTATGATCAGTTCGGGAATCGATGGGTGGACACGAGCCAGACGTCGGGCG
>DASZUZ010000105.1:0-3860 GCA_035547415.1 Bryobacteraceae bacterium
GACCTGCCCTACGACAAATTCGTCACTCTTCAACTTGCCGGCGACGAGATGCCTGGCGCCACGCAGGAGGACCGCATCGCGACGGGCTTCTACCGGCAGACGCTGACCAATCGCGAAGCCGGCGTCGATCGGCGCGAAGCCCGCTTCGATCAGCTTGTCGATCGCGTGGGAACGACGGGCACGGTATTTCTCGGCATTACCCTGCGCTGTTCGCAGTGCCACGACCATAAATACGATCCCATCAAACAGCGCGACTTTTACAAAATGCTCGCCTACTTCAACGCGGCGGACGAAACGGACATCGAAGCGCCGCTGCCCGGGGAACGCGGATCGTATCTGCGTGCTCGTCCGGAGTACGAGCAGAAGCGCGCGGCCCTTCTCGCCGAGTACAAGATTCCGGAACTGCAGAAGCAGTGGGAACAGGACATGCTTCGCGCCATGGACGATCCGGGCAAACTGCTTGACTGGGATTTCCAGGTCACTGAAATCCGCTCCAGCTTCGATCATGCGGATCGTGTGATGCACACCGCGCCCGAGAAGCGCTCCGAACTCGACCAGCGGCGTCTGACCCTTCGATTTATCCGTTCGCCCGGTCCCCGTATCGGTGCGGATAAGGAGCTTGCGGCGAAGGTCAAGGAAGCGCGCGACAAGCTCGACGAACTCGACAAATCATTCCCCGCGATGAGCATGGCTTATGTGATGGAGGACCGCTCGGATTACGGTCCTGCCCACATCGCGCTGCGCGGCGATTACAAGAACCCCGGCGATGAGGTGCAGCCAGGTGTCCCCGGTTACCTGCCGGGATCGGACAAACCCGCGCCGACCCGCCTCGCGCTCGCCCAGTGGATTCTTGCCGAAAACAATCCGCTCACAGCGCGCGTTCAGGTCAACCGTATATGGCAGGAACTCTTCGGACGCGGCATCGTCAGCACGTCGGACGACTTCGGGACGCAGGGCGATAAGCCATCGCATCCGGAACTGCTCGACTGGCTTGCCACCGAATACCGCCGGCTTGGCTGGAGCAACAAGGCTCTGATTCGCGAGATCGTTCTGTCGCGAACTTACCGGCAATCTTCCGATACGCGGCCGGATCTGGCAAAGAAAGATCCCGAGAACGTTCTGCTGGCCCGCCAGTCCCGCGTGCGCCTGCCCGCGGAACTGATCCGCGACGAAGCGCTTGAAGTGAGCGGCCTTCTCGACACGGAGCTGGGCGGCCCGAGCATCAAGCCGTTCCAGCCCGCGGGAGTCGCCGAACTGGGCTACGGAACGTTGAAGAAATGGGTCGAGAGTCCGGGCCGGGAGAAGTATCGCCGCGGCCTTTACATCCATTACCAGCGGACCACGCCTTATCCGTTCCTCGTCAACTTCGACGAACCCGATTCCACGCTTGCCTGCACGCGGCGCCGCGTTTCGGATACGGCTCTCCAGTCGCTCGATCTGCTGAACGATCCCGTGTTCTTCGAAGCGGCGCAGGCGCTGGCGAACCGGATCGAAACCGAATCGGCGGGCGATTTCAGAACCCGCCTGAATTTTGCTTACCGGCTTTGTCTGGATCGCGCTCCAACGGATAAAGAGACCGCGCGGCTGGCCTCTTATTTCGACACGCAGTCGGGGATTCAGGCGAAGGACTCCACTGCGATTGCGCCATGGGTGGGAGTGAGCCGCATCCTGCTCAACCTCGACGAATTCATTACACGCGAGTAAGTCACCATGAACGAAGTTAAATTCCGTCAGATCCAGACCCGCCGCCGTTTCTTCCGTGATGCCGCGGGCGGGATTGGGACTATCGCCCTCGCCAATCTGCTGGCGCAGGAAGGCCGCGCCGCCGCGCCCGGCAATCCTCTGGCGCCAAAGCAGCCTCATTTCCCGGCGAAGGCGAAGAACATGATCTTCCTGTTCATGGAAGGCGGCCCGAGCCAGCTCGACCTCTTCGATCCCAAGCCGGAACTCGCCAAGTGGGACGGCAAGCCGTTGCCGGAGTCTCTCACGAAAAACCTGCAGCTCGCATTTATCAAGCCGACGGCGGCGGTGCTCGCGAGCCGGAGGCAGTTCCATAAATATGGACAGTCCGGGATCGAGCTGAGCGATTACCTGCCGCATCTCTCGACGGTCGCCGACGACATCACCGTGGTGCGCTCCATGCACAGCGAGGCGTTTAACCACCACCCCGGCCAACTGATGCTGTTTGCCGGAACCTTGCAGGTGGGCCGGCCGAGCATGGGCGCGTGGGTTCTTTACGGGCTCGGCAGCGAATCGCAGAATCTGCCCGGCTTCGTCGTACTCAGTTCAGGCGCGGGGACCAGTGGCGGCGAGTCGAACTTCTCGAGCGGCTTCCTGCCGTCCACCTATGCGGGCACGATGTTCCGCGGTACGGGCGACCCGATTCTGTATCTGTCGAATCCGTCCGGTGTGAGCCGGGACACGCAGCGCGCTTCGCTCGATGCCTTGCGCGATCTGAACCAGGATCATCTTGCGAAGACCGGCGACGTCGAAATCGCTTCACGCATCAACTCTTACGAACTCGCGTTCCGCATGCAGATGGCAGCGCCGGAACTGCTCGACTTTTCGAAAGAATCGAAGGCCACGCTGGAGATGTACGGCGTGGATAAGGAGCCGACGAAGCCTTACGCCACCAATTGCCTGCTGGCGCGGCGGCTCGTGGAGCGCGGGGTTCGCTCCGTGATGCTCATGCACGCGAGCTGGGACGACCACACCAATATCGACAAGAAGCTCAAGAAGAACTGCGACATTACGGATCAGCCCGTCGCCGCGCTGATCAAAGACCTGAAGCAGCGCGGAATGCTCGAGGACACGATCGTCGTCTGGGGCGGGGAGTTCGGGCGCACTCCCATGTGCGAAATTCGTAATCCGTCAGAAGCCGACAACGCCGGCCGCGATCACCATCCCGTGGCGTTCAGCATGTGGATGGCGGGCGGCGGCATCAAGCCAGGTCAGATCGTCGGAAAAACCGACGATCTGTGCTTCCACATCGACGAAGATCCGGTTCATATCCACGATCTCCAGGCAACGCTGCTGCATTGCATGGGGCTCGAGCATACCCGCCTCACCTACAACTATATGGGCAGGGATTTCCGCCTGACGGACGTCGGCGGAAACGTCGTGAAGAAGCTGCTGGCCTGAACGCCGTTCTTAGTACGGCGTAAACAGTTTGGCGATCAGAAACAGCGTTCCGATGATCGCCGTCGGGAACGCGACTACCCCCAGGAACATTCCGACAAGAGAAACTCTCGGGGAAATATGGGGAGCGTGATGAGGCAGTACGTGCATAAGGGCCTCCTTAAACCCACCCTGACGATATGCACTTTTCCTGCCGGAAGCAAGCCCCCTGCTCTGGTCAGGGTTTCTTTTTGGCCAGAAGCGCTTTCACTGCCGGGGGTGGATCGAAGCGTCCTGCCGGAATGCTCGCGTTGAAGACGACTTTGTCAAATCGCATCGCGAGCGTCTGATTGATAGCTTTCTGGGTCATCGCGAAGGGCGTCTTGATGCCGTCCACGACACGATAATCGGACAGGATAACGTCGACAGGGATTTCGCCGAGCGGGGTGGCGACGGTCTGCGACATCTGAACGAGCAAGCCGGACTGCTTGTCAAAGAAGAAGTATTCCGGCTTGCCGTCGTTGGGAGTGAGTTCAACCTTCCAGGCTGGCTTCCCGTCAACATCTTCCGAACCGACAGTGCGGGCTTTCGTGTAATAATCGCGCCAGTTGTCGAGCATCGTGATTTTCGACGACCGCTTCATCAGGTCTTTTTCGGGCCCGTCCTTGACCCGAGCGCCTTGCAGCGCGTTCATTTCCCAGGCGGTTTCACCGTCGAAGCCTTCTTCGACCTTGCCGATTCCC
>DASZUZ010000106.1:0-3351 GCA_035547415.1 Bryobacteraceae bacterium
GGCTTTGCCTTCGTTGAGATGACCGAACGGCGTGACGCGGAAACCGCGATCTCCCAACTGAACGGGTCCGACCTCAATGGCCGCACCATGAATGTCAATGAAGCCCGTCCCAAGCCCGAAGGCGGGCGCACGGGCGGCGGCTACGGCGGTAATCGCGGCGGCGGCAACGGTGGAAACCGGAACCGCGGCCCGCGCTGGTAGCCAGGAAGCGGCAGTAAGCAAGTCGCATTCAAAAGCCCGGAGAGCGTTGACGCTCTCCGGGCTTTTGTTCGTTGTGTAGCTGTAAAGGAGCGCCGTCTACCACCGGAACCCGAAGGTCACGGGGACATAGTCCGTATGATAGTTACCGTTGTAGATCCGGTCGTACTTAGCCTCCGCGAAAATCTTCCCATGGAAACGAGTTCCGATCGCGATTCCGGCGCCAACGTCGATGCCGGGCTTGTTGCTGGAATACGATGCGAGAACCTGATTCGTCGGCACAGCCACGGGATAAAAGCCGAAGAACGGATCGAAGGTGGTGAATACCGATGTGGTGGGCTGGGTGAAGTTCTGATAGCGATGAAACAGACCGCCGCCGCCGGTCACGTACACATCCACGTGACCTTTAGGATTCAGATGAACGACGGGATCCAGCGTGGCGGAAAACACCTGGACCGAACCGCCAGGGACACCGAAGTTATTCAAAGTGGCTGAATTGATTCCAAATGAGTTATAGCCCAGATCAATCTTCGCTCCGAGCCACGAAGTGAAGTTGTAACCGAATCCTCCCTGAATATTCCAGCCCTCATCGACGTGACGGCCCGTATTCCCCACGGGGTTCGTAAAACCGCCGCCAACATCGAATGTAAACCGTTGCCCTTCCTGAGCGAATGAACCGGCAATAAAAAGCAAACCAATACCAGCGGACCGCGCAAGACTCTTCATAATCAGTTTTCTCCAGTTGAAAAATTGACCCTTGAATGAGGATCCTGCTGGAAAGCGAGCAATAGCTCTACCAGTGTAGAGAAGCTGACGGGAGAAAATAAAAAGGTCCCGGAAATCCGCCAGGCAGGCGTCTTTCCGGGACCTTGGGGGTTTATATGTCGAAACGCGTGACTACTACGGACTGTTGGAGTTGGAACTGTTGGCTGCTACCGCTCCGCCAATTCCCGCGGCTGCCGCAGCGGCAACGCCGCCGACGATCACTGCCGTACTGACACCCGCCGCCGCGACACCCGCGGCAACTCCCGCCGTGGTTGCAGCCGCCGTCGCCGCCGCTGCGGCTCCCGCGCTGGCGCCCGCCGCCGCCAAACCGGCCGCGGCTACTGTCGACGCACCAACCTTCGAAGCGAGAGCGGAACAACCGCCCTTTGACGTCTCTTTGATGGAGGCGTAGGCCACAACGCTCTCCGCGCCCGATCCGGCAGTCGGCGTCGCGCCGGACTCAAGAGCGCCAACAACCCGCGCCTTGTTGCCGATCAGGCGTTTGTTGAATTTATCGCCTCGCAGCTCGACCACATGAGCACCGGTCGAGTCGACCAGGACAGGGCTTGTACCCTTCTGCAGGATGCAGCCAGTCTGATCGAAGGATGCCGGCCGCGCACCGCCGCCGCCTTCCTGGGGGGCAAACTCCATCGATTTCGAGGGGAATACGCGCGCGACCAGCACGCCGCTCGAATTTCGCACATCCACCGGCGCATTCACGGCGGTGACCAACACTTTCCTGTCCTCGCCGACGCGCACGCGCGCCACGGCGTTCGCGGCTTCAGGCTGAACCCTGATGTTGCGCGCATCAATCTCGTATGCGGACCCGCTCTGGATCTCGCTCATTCCGCTCTGCAAAACCGCACGATTCGCAAAGACCTGAGCGACGGATCCGGCGCCGAAGTCCAGGCGCGTTCCGTTGCTCAGATGGATACGCGAGTAGCCACTGGAACGGACCGTGGAACCGTCAAATACGGTAGCGCTGCTGATCGCCGGCGCATTGTCGAGAACGAGCCCACTTTGGGCCGAAGTCATCCCGATTGCCGCAGGTCCGGCGAAAGCCGACCCCGACAGCAGCGCTAGAGCGATCCCAGTGCCCACCAAGTTAGTTGGCGTCAAGCACCCTCCTCTAAGTCTTTTATAGTAGTGCGGCATCGCCCCGATTGCAAGCGCGCAGCGCGATTTAGTGCACTGAATTACAGTCCGACGAATGTCGGCAGGAACGCTCAAGAATGAAGAGGGAAAAATTGGGTGGTCGGGGCGAGAGGATTCGAACCTCCGACCTCCTGGTCCCGAACCAGGCGCTCTAGCCAGGCTGAGCCACGCCCCGAAGAACCCAGTGTAACATCAGAGCGTGACTTTGCGCGATCTTCCTTCGGTGAGTGCTGTTCTGGATCAGATCCGGCCACTCCTCGTTGAGGAAATCCGCAGAGCGCTGGACCACGCGCGAGGCTCGTTGCGGCGCGGAGAGCCCATCGCGGAACCGATCCAGGAGACCGTCGAGCGGTCCGTGGTGGAACTCCTGAGGCCGTCGCTGCGGCGGGTCGTCAATGCGACCGGCGTCGTGCTCCATACGAATCTGGGCCGCGCGCCGCTCGACGACGGGTACAGCAATCTCGAATACGACCTCGCCACGGGGCAACGGGGAAAGCGCGACGTCCACACCGGCCGGTTACTCGAGGCCATCCTCGGCAAGCCGGCGATCGCGGTCAACAACAATGCGGCGGCGCTGTTCCTCGTCCTCAACGAGCTCGCGGCGGGCGGCGAAGCGATCGTGTCCCGGGGCGAACTGATCGAGATCGGCGACGGGTTCCGCATCCCCGAGATCATGGCGCGATCCGGCGCTGCCCTACGCGAAGTGGGCACGACCAACCGCACCTCTATCGACGATTACCGCCAGGCGATCAATGAGCGGACGCGCATGCTGCTGCGCGTCCATCCGAGCAACTTCCGGATGACCGGGTTCACGGCGCGGCCGATGCTCGACGAACTCGTTCAACTCGGACGCGAGCGAGGCATTCCGGTCTACGAAGACCTGGGAAGCGGCTGCCTGGTCGACCTTGGCCTGAACGAACCGCTGGCGCAGGACAGCCTGCAAGCCGGCGTGAACCTGATCTCGTTCAGCGGGGACAAACTGCTGGGCGGTCCGCAGGCCGGCATCATCGCGGGTGACGCGGACCTGGTGACGCGAGTGCGCCGCAATCCCCTGTTCCGGGCGCTGCGGCAGGACAAGCTGTTCTATCGGGCGATGGAGACGACGCTCCGGCACATCCTGCTGGGACAACTGGACTGCATTCCGGCCGCCCGGATGATCCGGATGAGCGCGGACGAGATCCGCGCGCGAGCGGAGCGGCTGGCGTCGCGGATACCGGGCACAACCATCGAAGC
>DASZUZ010000107.1:0-3438 GCA_035547415.1 Bryobacteraceae bacterium
GCCTTTCAGCCACCCTCGGCCTGACGGTGCAGTGTTCCCGTTGTCACGATCATAAATTCGATCCACTGCTGCAGCGCGACTACTACAAGCTGATGTCGATTTACCAGGCCGTGTACGATCCGGAGAACTGGCTGGCCGCCGACCTCAACCACGGACCGTGGCCGAGCCGCATGGTGCTCGATATGGACGATGCCTCGCGTGCCGCGTGGATCAAAGACGTCACCAGTAATGACGCGAAGGCGATCCGCCGGATGGACGATCTGCTGGAAGCGACGTACCAGCGTTATCGCGCCGAGCTGAAGGCAGGGCGGGACATTTCCGACGCAGCCAAACGGGCGCAGATTCGCAAGGATATTGAGAACGATCCCGATCTGGAAGTGGACCGGAACGCGGCGAAGGACTTTGTTACGGATCAGGAACTCGAAAAGAGGTTCCCGGAACTGGCGCAGTGGAAAGACGAGATTCAGGCAAAGCGTTACGGCCGAAAGAATCAGACGAAGATTCCACCGAATTACATCGAAGCGGCCTGGGACGTTTCGAAGACGCCGTCCGCAACTTATGTTCTGCAGCGCGGGAACTATCTCGCTCCGGGCGCCGAGGTGCAGCCGGGCATTCCGGTCGTGCTCGACGATCCGAAGAATCCGCTGAAATTCCCCGATCCGAAGGACAACCCGGAGTGGAATGGGACGAACCGGCGTCTGATTCTCGCGAAATGGATGGTATCGCCGGACAATCCGCTGGTTTCCCGGGTTTTCGTCAACCGCGTATGGCAGTGGCACTTTGGAGAGGGGATTGTTCGTTCCGTCGACGATTTCGGCACGCAGGGCGCAAAACCGACGCATCCGGAACTGCTCGATTATCTGGCGGTTACTTTCCAGGAGCACAACTGGGATCTGAAGTGGCTCACGAAGCAGATCATGATGTCCCACGCTTACCGCCAGAGTTCCGCGGAAGTTCCGCAGTACATTGCAGCAGATCCATCCGACAAACTGCTGTGGCGGAAAGCGCCGCTGCGGCTCGAAGCGGAAACGATCCGCGACTCGATGCTGCGGGTGAGCGGACTGATGAGCGACAAGATGTACGGGCCGCAGGTTCAGATCAAGCGCGGCGCCGACGGGCAGTGGCTCGAAGATGAGAAGAAGAGCATCAACGGCCAGAACCGGCGCAGCCTGTACCTGGCGCAGACGCGCACCCGCTGGGTTTCTTTCCTGCACGTGTTCGATTGCCCGGACATGACTTCGGACAACCAGGCGGAGCGGTTCCGTTCCGCGCTGCCCACGCAGTCGCTGGCGCTAATGAACAATCCGCTGGTGATGCGAACGACAAAGGCGTTTACCCAGAAGGTGCTCGAAGAGAGCAGGAACAATTACGACGAGGCCGTGAATCTCGCGTTCCAGGAGACATATAACCGGCCGCCGACTTCGCGTGAGCTCGAGATCGCAAAGAAATCGATCGCCGCGGAATCCGATCCCCAGGAAGGACTTCGCCTGTTCGTCCAGGCGATGTTCGGAGCCAACGATTTTCTGTACAGTTATTGATACGAAGAAGGAAAGAAAGCCATGAGAAGAATCCTGACGCGGAGACAGGCATTGCAGGACGCAGCGGTGGGCTTCGGCGCCATGGCGCTGAACTCGATCCTGCAGGGTGACCGGCTGTTCGCGGCGGAGTCCGCGATCGCGAAGGAACGGACTTACGATCTCAAGCCGAAGGCGCCGGCGCTTCCCGCGCGGGCAAAGCGCATCATTTTCATTTATATCGGCGGGGGCCCCAGCACCATCGATATGTTCGACCCCAAGCCGGTGCTGACGAAATACGACGGCAAGCCGGCGCCGTTCGAAATCAAGGGCAGAGCGCTGAACGGGTCGCAGCAGATCATGGCAAGCCCCTGGAAGTTCACGCAATGCGGGGAGAGCGGCCGACACGTGTCGGACCTGCTGCCGCACTTCCAGAAGGTGGTCGACAAGGTCACATTTGTCCGCTCGATGACGACGGACCGAATCGATCATTCCACGGCGCAGTTCACGTTCGTCACGGGGCGCGGGTTCACCGGATTCCCGGCCATCGGGGCGTGGGTGAACTATGCGCTCGGGACACAAAACCAGAATCTGCCGGGGTATATCGCGCTGGGCACGGGCGCGACCATCGGCGACCGGGCTCATTCTTCGGCGTGGCTGCCGCCCATCTTCAACGGAACCAGCATGCGAGCGGACGAGAAGGCGCCGATCTTCGACATCAAGCGGCCTGAAAACATGAGCGCGGATCAGCAAAAACGGTTCCTCAGCATGGTCGAGGAACTGGACCGCGTGCAGAAGGCGAAGTCGTATGTTCTCGATCAGGATCTGGAGTCCCGAATCGCCAATTACGAGCTTGCCGCGAGGATGCAGGTCGAAGCGCTGCAGGTGGCGAATCTCGATCAGGAAAGTGAAGCGACAAAAAAGCTCTACGGGATCGACCAGAAAGTCGCCGGACCTTTCAGCAGACTGTGCCTGATGGCGAGGCGTCTCGCGGAAAAAGATGTCCGCTTCATTCAGATCTATGGCGGCGGGGGTGGAAACTGGGATACCCACAATAACATCGAGGGTCAGTTGCCGGGCCTCTGCGAGTACATCGATCAGGGCATGTCGGGCCTGCTCACCGACCTCGACCAGCGCGGGATGCTGAAGGACACGCTCGTGGTCTGGTCCGGCGAATTCGGCAGACTTCCCACCATCGAGGCGAAGAATTCGAAGCCCGGCCGCGATCACAATCCCTACGGTTTCAGCATGTGGATGGCGGGCGCGGGGCTCAAGCCTGGCTTCGATCTTGGCCAGACTGATGAACTGGGGTATGCCGCGGTGAGCGGGCAGAAATGCACTCACAGCGATATTCACGCCACGGTTCAGAACCTGCTGGGTATCGATTATCAGAAGAACACGTTCCCGTATGAAGGCCGGGACGAATCATTGGTCGGAGTGAATCCGGCGCGCGTTCTTAAAGAACTCTTCGCGTAAGGAGCTTCCCATGCGCTTCCGTCATCTCTGGATGATCTGCGCCATCGTGTGCGCCGCCGTTCTGCTGCCGCCGGCAGCGCCGCAAAGCGTGTCCGACCGCGAAACGCGCGCCCGCGACTACGTGGCGTTTCTTGTCCAGCAACTGGATCAGTGGACGCGCGACTTCCCGCAGGCTTACAACATGGCGCTGATGCGGCCGCCGGTGGATGCCGCGGCGCTCCCTGAAGACGCGAAAGCAGGGGCGGATAACCTGCGTCAGTCGATCGGCAAGTTGTCATCGTTAAGCGGGGCGAAAGACCTGACGGCCAACCCGGAATTCCACGCCCAACTCGAGAAGACGCTCCAGGCCGCGACTCCGCTGAATCAGGCGCTGGGCGCGCAGCGGTTTCCCGAAAGTATTCAGCGCGACTGGGCTCAGATCCGAATGACGCTGAACAGTCTGGCGGTC
>DASZUZ010000108.1:0-5628 GCA_035547415.1 Bryobacteraceae bacterium
TAGAACAGCAGGATGAGAAAGGTGAGCCAGACGAACACCACGACGTTCACGTTCCTCCACCGGCCGAGAATCGGAGGTGGTTCGCAGTCGTGAATCTCAGGCGGCAGCTTCATCAGACGAGCAACTCTCCCTGGAGTACGGTAACCGCCTGTCCAGACAGGAACACTCTGTCGCCTTCCAGGCGAACCCTGACAACGCCACCGCGTCGGGACGCCTGATAGCCGGTCATCTCTGTTTTGCCGAGCCGCGCGGCCCAGAACGGCGCAAGCGCGGTATGCGCTGATCCAGTGACGGGGTCTTCATCGATTCCGGAGCCCGGCGCGAAGAACCTCGACACGAAATCGAATTTCCCCGTGCCCCGCGCCGTTACAATGACCCCGCGAACGGGTAACTGGCTTAATAGATGATGCTGCGGCTTGAGTTCGCGAACCGTCCGTTCGTTTTCGACTTCGACCAGATAATCGAACTGGTTCCGGCCGACGTACTTCAACTCAACGCCGAGAGCCTCCGCCAGTTGGGGTGGCGGCTGCGCCGGTTGCTCGAGTTTGGCCGGAAAATTCATTTCGATCCAATCGCCGCGGCGTTCGCAAGTGAGAACTCCGCTTTTCGTATGGAAGCGCGCGGGACAGCCCGATGCCACATGCCCGTCCTGCCAGAGTACATGAGCGCTCGCGAGCGTCGCGTGTCCGCAAAGATCGACTTCCACCGATGGCGTAAACCATCTGAGCTGATACCCGTCGCCAGCGGGATGCAGGAAAGCCGTTTCGGACAGGTTCATCTCCATCGCGACCCGGGCCATCCACTCTTCGTCCCGCGGCCCGGGCAGGACACATACTGCCGCCGGGTTCCCGCCGAAAGGTTTCGCGGTAAACGCGTCGACCTGGACGATTCGAACTGGCATCTTTCGATTATGGGATATGTCAGTCGGTCAGCGGCCGAACCAGCCGGAGCGCCGGCCGGGTGTTGTACTCACTCCGGTATCTCCGGTGCGACTCGTCATCCGGGAAATGTTCGCCTTTCGGGTATGGATAAACGCTCATGGCGTGGAAGGGAAGCGGTTCGACGGTGGTGGAGAAGGCCGTGTTGGGATCGCGGTCTTTAGCCCAGCCGTCAACTTTCAGCAGGAAATCACGAGTCCATCCTGCCTTCAGCGGTGGCAGCGAGGACGCGGCAAACCGCAGCGCCAGTTCGTCGCCCGACCCCATAATCACCATCCGGTCGTCCACGTCGTCTACCAGTTCCTTGACGTTTCCGAAGCGGGTATAAAACCCGGGCGTGGGATTCCAGAACGAAGTGGCGGACACGTTCGCGTAAGAATACGTGTCGGGCTGTTTGCGGTCCGTGGCAATACGCGATTGGGAAAAGCCGCGGAAACGCAAATCGGCCGATTCAAGCTTTGCGACGGTTTGGGTCACGGATGGCGGGCCGAAGTCTTCACCGAGGAAGATCTCGTCCCAGTAAACGCACAAGCTGGTAACAATGCGGAGCTTCCGGCTGGCCGAGATGAACCGGAGGTCCACCGCAATGGTTTTCGGTTTGCCGGCTGGCATGCCCATATCCGGGTTCACCGTCCGCCACCTTCCGGAGGCATCCTCCATCTGAAGTTGCGGCATGACCAGACCGGCCTTGCTCTCCTGCGAAGCGGCGCGAAAGGTGCTTCCATCGGGCCAATCCACCCATCCCTGAAGGAATAATGTTGCGCGCCCGGATGCAGCCGCGGAGCCGAAATCGAGATCCAGGGTGTGCATTCCAGCTATGCCAGATTCCGTACGGGCGAACCGATCGGGATACTTTGCATCCGTTTTCAGCAGAGCGGGCAGGACGTCCCGGCCCTTGTCGTCGTGCGCGGCGCGGGGATAAATTCTGCGGTTCACGCCGAACAGACGAAATTCCGGGTACGGCGGCGACTTGAACTTTTCGTTCGTGAATACCTCAGTGTCCGCCGGATGATCAACGGCGTAAATCCGTACCTGATCGAGATAGGAAACCTCGCTCAGCTCTTCCGTAATCCGGACATCATAGTGACCGTCCACCGCTTTCAGGGCGGCGCCGGGTATCGAGACGTATTCGTCGTGGTCCACGGGGAAGTAGGAACCATCGCCATCGCTCGCGCCGAGTGGGGCGACGCCGAGAACATCGGTAATGAACTGAAAGCCGCGCCCGTTCCATGTCCAGATCATCGGACAGGAACCGGAGAGCCGCTGCGCCTCTTCATAACGATAGGACTTGTTCGCAGCCTGTTTCGTCTCATTCTGAATCAGCCCGTTGATCCACGTGATGCGGACAACATCGGCGTCGTTGTACGGCCCCAGGTCGAAGACTACCGGCACACCCGCATACATCTGCTTCCGGTAGAGAGTGCCCGCTTTGATCTCGATCTCGGCGTCCTGTCCGAGTTTCAGACTCTTCACCCCGGCAAGCTGAATCCGAATCCAGTGACTGTCCGATTTTGTCTTGTTGAGCAGCAAATGCACTGCGCCGTTCGGTTCGATCCGCGCGCGATCGTTCCTGCCGTCGCCGTTGAAGTCCGCCTCGACCCCGTCAGGATCAGAAGCTTTCCCGCTGTATTTCTCGGCGCGATAGTGTCCGCCCAACTCGTCCCGATAAATGATCGGCGCGTGGTCCTTATAAAAGGTTGCGAGATCGAAGGCCTTGCTGTCCGGTACGACGCGAAGCTTGTACGCGCCGGTAGCATGACCGTTGACGAAGGGGAAGTCGGCGGTGCGATCCGCAAAGCCGGCGGCGCCCTGATTCCGGAACAGCGCGGATGACTCGCCGAGCAGCACGAGATCGAGATCGTAGTCGTGATCGTAATCGATCCAGACAGCGCGTTCGAAGCGGCGATGAGGAAGATCGGCGGTGAACCTGACGAACTTGCCGCCCGTATTCCGATAGAGCGCCGGGCCGGATTCGGTCAGGATGGCCAGATCCATCAGACCGTCGTTGTCGAAATCGCCGGGCGCGGCGTCCAGCACTCCCTTGATGCCGGCGAGCCCCGAGTCCGGTACGGGATTGAGACCCTCCCGATAGAGCGTAACGCCGCTCGATGACCACACGAGCAGATCGACCTGCCCCTTGCCTGTTGAATCGATCGTTGCGAGACCGGCGGTTTTGGGATCTGCCTGGCCATCCAGCGTCTTGTCATCCCAGACCGGCTTCGGTTCGATGGCGGCAGGCGTTACGGAGCGAGGCGGATCGTAAATTTCCGCGTAATTGCACCAGTCGACGTCTTCAGGCACGGCAGCGCCTTCCTGCTGCTTCTTCAGCGCCTGGAAAGTCTGCAGTTGTTGCGTGGCTTCAGGAGTTCGTCCCGCCTGCCTGTACAGGTTGTAGAGCTGGAAGTGCGCTCCGGCGAGCAGCGGGTTGAGCTTCGACGCCTGCTCGAACTGGGCGATGGCGTCGGCCGTCCTGCCCAATTGCTTAAAGAGCGCGCCGAGCTGATAGTGAACGATCGGTTCGTTCGGAGTGAGCCGCAGCATTCCTTCGAATTGCTGGACCGCGAGTTCAGCATCTCCGTTCTTCCGGTAATAGATACCGAGATTGAACCAGGTATGGGGCAGTTTCGGGTCGGTCTTCTGAACTTCCTTCAACAGAAGGATCGCCTGATCCGCTTTGCCGGCGCGCAGGAGGGCTAGCGCGTAGTTCAGCTTCTCCCGGCTGGAACCGGGCGCGAGGTCGAGCGCCTTCTTGAATTCGGAGACTGCTTCGTTCGCGGTCGTCGGATTCTCATAGAAAGCCTTGCCGAGATTGCGGTCCTGCTCCAGTCGCTCTTCGGTCGGCGGAACCGCCCCCGTGAGCAGCAATGCAGCGCAGGCCACCAGGCCAGACAGAATCCAGCGTCTCGTTTTCATCGTTCGTTTACAGCATACCCGCATTCGAATCCGAGCTGACGGCGTCAACCGGATTGTTAGAATCGCAGTGGCGATGGACTGCGACTTTCTCGTAATAGGCGCCGGCGTCGCCGGATTACGTGCAGCGATTGAACTGGCGAAAACGGGCAGCGTACTCGTGATCGCGAAAGATTCCCTGCGCGAGTCTTCTTCCGAATATGCTCAGGGCGGAATCGCCGTTGCTCTCAGTGACGACGACGAAGTGGCGCTCCACGAACAGGACACGCTTTATGCGGGCGATGGCCTCTGCGACCGGAACGCCGTTCACACGCTGGTGGAAGAGGGTCCGGCCGCCATACAGGATCTGATCGATTGGGGAGCCGCTTTCGATCGCGAGGGGCAAAAGCTTTCCTTCACCCGCGAAGCTGCGCACAGCCGCAACCGGATCCTGCATGCCCAGGGGGATTCGACCGGCCGCGAGATCGCGCGAACTTTGTATCTGAAGGCGTCTTCACTGCCGAACGTCCGGTTCGAGAGTTACTCGGCGATCACCGATCTGCTGATCGCCGGGAATCGCGTCGGCGGCGCCGTCGCCTTCGATGAGAAGACCAGAACATTGCGCGATGTCCGGGCGCGCGCCGTGCTCCTGGCGACGGGCGGAATGGGCCGCGTATTCAAAGAGACAACCAATCCCGACGTGGCGACCGGCGACGGCGTCGCAATGGCATGGCGGGCTGGCGCGACGATTGCCAATATCGAGTTCGTCCAGTTTCATCCGACTGCGCTGCATGTCGAGGGCGCGCCACGATTTCTCCTGTCCGAAGCCTTGCGCGGCGAAGGCGCGATCCTGCGGAACAAAGCGGGCGAAGCCTTCATGTCGCGGTATCACCCGATGAAGGATCTGGCTCCGCGCGACGTGGTGGCGCGCTCGATTATCGCGGAGATGCGCCTGACGGGTTCTCCGCACGTCTGGCTGGACCTGACATCACGCGATGCGGCGTTTATTCGCCGGCGTTTTCCGCGTATTTACGAAACGTGCCGCACATACGGCGTCGACATTGCCGCCGAACCTGCTCCCGTCCATCCGGCAGCACACTACGCCATGGGCGGCGTACAGACGGATCTCGATGGCCGAACCACGCTGGGCGGCCTGTATGCAGCTGGAGAGGTTGCATGTACCGGCGTCCATGGCGCCAATCGCCTCGCCAGTAATTCACTCCTGGAAGCGGTTGTTTTCGGTTCGCGAGCGGGACGCGCCATGAGCGGAGAAGCAAACGATGGCGCGGCTGCTAAGGCGACTCGGGTTCCGATGCTGGCGCCAGAGTTTTCGGAGACGCAGTTGCGCGATCTGACCTGGGAGTACTGTGGCATCACCCGGAACCGGAACGGACTCGAGTCGGCGATCCATGCGCTCGACCGTGTGATCTGGGAGCCCATGCAAGAGCCCTCTCTGCAGGCGATCGAACTCCGCAACATGTGCGAGGTCGCGATGCTGATCGCGCGCTGTGCGTTATGGCGGGAAGAAAGCCGCGGCGCCCATTATCGAACGGACTTCCCCGAGAAGCGGGAAGACTTTCTGCGTCCTTCGTCTGTAACCCGGGACAAGGCCTCTTCGCGATCATGACTCCTCTGGCCATCGCACTGCTGTCGATGAGCGAGATGGCCCTGCAGCCCGGAAGTCCGTGGGCGATTCTCTGGAGCGGTCCGGGAATTATTGGCGCGAGCGTGATGATCGCCTGGGCGGCGGAGGCAGCGCAGTTCTTTCTGGCCCAGGGGATCGCGCTGGCCGCGCTGGCGC
>DASZUZ010000109.1:0-3290 GCA_035547415.1 Bryobacteraceae bacterium
GTTACGGCGTGCGGGGGAACCAGCCTGGTTTCCACGGACAAGCGCACCATCCAGAGCGAAACGGTGTGGAACGACGGGGCGCAGGGGGGCGCGACAGGCGGGGGAATCAGCAAGATTTTTCCCGTTCCAGACTGGCAAACAGGACTCAGCGCCGCGGAGTCGAGCGGATCGACCACGCCTCTGTCCGGTCGTGGAGTGCCGGATGTGGCGGCGGATGCCGATCCTGGCACGGGTTATACGGTGCTGGTCGATGGCCAGACATTCGCGATCGGAGGGACGAGCGCGGTTGCGCCGCTGCTCGCCGGCCTGGTGGCGATTCTCAACCAGGAACTCGGCACGCCGGTCGGTTTCCTGAATCCGGAACTCTATAAGCTGGGTGGAACGTCCGCTCTCCGGGACATCATCAGCGGCAACAACGGCACCTTCGCGGCAGCCACCGGATGGGACGCCTGCACGGGGCTGGGAGCGCCGCTGGGCACGGCGCTGCTCTCCGCTCTGAAAGGGACGCAGGCAACCACAGGCAGGTAAGCGGTTTGGAGGAAGGCGGGCGACGTCACGGCGCGCCGCCCGCGCTCCCGGTCTGATGAAATTGCGACCCGATACAATAAGTGGGTTCCCATGCAATTCCTTCAGAACAGCCTTGTCGAACTGATTACTCAGACCGCCACCAATCTGCCGCCGGACGTGCGTGCGGCGATGAGCGCGGCGGGTCTCGCCGAGAAGCCGGACACGCAGGCATCGCAGGCGCTGAACATCATTTTTTCCAACATCGACATGGCGTCTGACGACTCCGGGCCGATCTGCCAGGACACGGGCATGCCCACTTTTTACGTCCACACGCCCGTGGGCGTGAATCAGATGGAGATCGGGAAGGCCATCCGCGCCGCGGTTGCGGAAGCGACGAAGCTGGGCAAGCTGCGCCCGAATTCCGTCGATTCGATCACCGGCAAAAACAGCGGCGACAATCTGGGGACCGAAACGCCAGTCATTCACTTCGAACAGTGGGAACAGGATGAAGTGGAAGTGAAGCTGATGCTCAAAGGCGGCGGCTGCGAAAACAAGAACATTCAATATTCGCTGCCGGCCAATCTGGAGCGCCTGGGCCGGGCGGACCGCACTCTGGAAGGCGTCCGCAAGTGCCTGCTGCACGCCGTCTGGCAGGCGCAGGGACAGGGATGCGCGCCGGGAGCGCTGGGCGTCTGCATCGGAAGCGATCGCGCGCACGGCTACGATATCGCGAAGCAGCAGCTCTTCCGGACGCTCGACGACGTGAATCCCGACCCGCGGCTTGCGGAGCTGGAAGAGCGCATCATGCGCGAAGCGAACGAGCTCGGTGTCGGCGCGATGGGCTTCGGTGGGAATGTTTCTCTGATCGGGTGCAAAATCGCCGCAGCGAACCGGTTGCCGGCGAGCTTCTTTGTTTCCGTGGCGTATGAATGCTGGGCGTTCCGACGGCTCGGCGTGCGGCTCGACGCGGGGAATGGCGCGATCACGCAGTGGCTCTATCGCGACCCGTCACGTCCCGTGGAGCGCATGACAAAGGGCGAAGGATTCCCGCTGACCGGGCGCGAGGTGGTGCTCACGGCGCCGCTGACGGAAGAAATGGTGCGGTCGCTCAAAGTGGGCGACGTGGTTCTGATTCGGGGCGATCTCTATACTGGGCGCGACGCGGTCCACGCGCATCTGATGAAGAATCCGCCGCCGGTGGACCTGAACGGCGCCGTGCTTTATCACTGCGGTCCCGTGATGCTGAAGGAGGGCGACAAATGGAGCGTGAAAGCGGCGGGTCCGACGACCAGTATCCGCGAGGAGCCCTATCAGGCGGATGTGATCAAGCGATATGGCGTGCGCGCGGTGATCGGAAAAGGCGGCATGGGGCCGAAGACGCTGGCGGCGCTCAAAGAGTTCGGGGCGGTTTATCTGAACGGGATCGGCGGCGCGGCGCAGTATTACGCGCGCACGGTGAAGGACGTGGTCGACGTGAACCTGATGGAGTTCGGCATCCCGGAAGCAATGTGGCATCTGCGGGTGCATAATTTCCCGGCGATCGTCACGATGGACGCGCACGGCAATAGTTTGCACGCGGACGTCGAAAAAGCGACGGCGGAACACCTGGAAGAGCTGCAACCGGCCTGAAACGCTGGTACAATGGGATTAACCTTCACGGGAACAATCCTCAAGACTGGCCAGATAGCTCAGCTGGTAGAGCGCAGCCCTGAAAAGGCTGGCGTCGGCGGTTCGATTCCGTCTCTGGCCACCATTTCATTTTCTGAGTTAAAAAGCAACTTGCAGGTGGATTTCCGGACTGCGGCAATCTGATGCCGCGGTTAGTCTCGCTTCAGGAAAGCCCGATCCCGGATCGGGCTTTTTTTTTTGCGGAAATGGCGGTCGCCGCCTCTGCCTTTTTACGGCGCGGATTGGGATCGCAGGCGCGTTGCAATGAGGGGCAGCTGCGCCGGTTCAATCCGTTCCAGCAGATTCCTGCCGGGATCGGCAATCCAGACATCGCGGTCACCCATCGCCTGGGCGAGCGCCGCATCGGACTCGGGCGTACACATGCGTGCGAAGACCACGCGCGAGCGGGGAATATCCGCGCCGTTGAATACCCACTCGTCATACCAGGGATGTTCCGGTCCGTAGTGCACGAAAACAAGATGCTTGCCGGGGTAGCGCTCCAGTCGCTGGATTGCGAGATCTCGCGGATGCGGCTCCGGAAACAGAGAAGCCCAGATCCGGCCGGTTTGCGGAGGAAGCAGCGGTTCCAGCGCGTGTCCCGCCGAAACCAGAACGATGGCTGCCGCGAACGCCGCGATCAGCTGCCGGGAGAGCGCAAGCCCGAATCCCCGGCGGCGCTGCCAGGCGCGGAGTGCCCTCCAGCATTCGACCAGCAGGAGGACGATCAGGACCGTTTCGGATGCGCTCTGGTGCGGATACCAGGCGTGATAGGTGGCGTGATCCAGAACGAAGATCCCCGAAACGAGGAGCCAGGGCCGCAGCCGCCGGTGGCGGAAAAGCACGCCGGGGAAGAGCAGCGCCGGCGTCAGGAATGGCCCGATGAAAAAGCGCCAGAAGTCGCGAGCGCGCCGCCAGGTGGAATCCCAGAGGGCGGCGGCGGAATAGCGGCGTTCCCAGAACTGAAGCTGGTTCTGATAATTGCGGGCGAGTTCCGGGTGATCGAACTTCGTGACCACCACGGGCGGTTGCCACCAGTAAGACTGCGGCGTGCCGTAGGCCTCGCGATAGAGCGAGTAGGGCGGTTGCGCGGGGCTGCCGGTAATCCGGTAATTGTA
>DASZUZ010000110.1:0-2437 GCA_035547415.1 Bryobacteraceae bacterium
CCCGCGAAACGGTGCTGCTCGTCGAAGATCATTACGAAACAAGGTTGATTTACGAGAAATACCTGCGGTCTTCGCCCTGGAATATAGCGTCCGCGCGATCTGTCAGAGAAGCCGAGAGCATTCTCCGGAGAATCACGCCTGTCGCGATCGTCCTGGATATCGCATTGGATGGAGAGGACGCCTGGGATCTGCTCGCGCGGCTGAAATCCGACCCTGGCACCTCCCGCATTCCCGTAATCGTGGCCACCAGTGTCGACGACGAGTCCAAGGCCGCCGCGCTCGGGGCCGATGCCTACCTCCCCAAACCCGTCAGCGGTCAGACTTTGCGTGAGGCTCTCCGGAATTTCACGCCTGCTCGCGGGAGAATCGTGTTACTGGTGGACGACGAAGAGATCTCACGCTATCTTCTGAAACAGGCTTTCACCCGCGATGACGTAAGATTTCTGGAAGCGGCGAACGGCGTTCTCGGTCTCCAGTTAGCGCGCTCGGAAAGACCCGATCTCGTCGTGATGGATCTGGCCATGCCGGAAATGACAGGCTTTGCGGCGATCGATGAAATGCGGGCAGACCCGGAACTGAAGAATATCCCCATTATCGTGGCGACTTCCGCCGTGCTTTCGAAAGATGAAAATCAGAAGTTGTCGGGCCAGGTACTCGGTATTCTGACCAAATCGAAACTGGCGAGGACGGACGTAGCGGCGTCACTCGCGGCCCTTCTTGCGTCCGCGGGCCTGAGCGATCTGGTGGGATCGCCTGCCGCCCACTCGACTGGGGCATCGTAAGGAATGCGTTCGCAGCCGCTGGTTCTCAACGTGGACGATGACTTGGCCGGGCGCTACGCCGTCGGGCGGACCCTCAAACAATCGGGTTACGACGTGCGGGATGCCGGCACGGGCGAGGAGGCGTTGCGGCTGGCCGCCGCGCTGCGGCCTGACGTCATCCTGCTCGACATCCGTCTCCCCGACATTGATGGTTTTGAGGTCTGCCGCCGTATTCGTCAAAATCCGGAACTCGTGGGAACGGTGATCATTCAGATGTCGGCGTCGTATCTCGATTCGGGGTCCCAGGTAAAGGGCCTCGAAACCGGCGCGGACGCCTCTCTCACGGAGCCTGTCGAACCGCCGATTCTGATCGCGACCATCCGATCGATGTTGCGTGTGAGGCAGGCCGAGCAGACGATCCGGCGCTCCGCTCTCGAGTGGCAGATTACGTTCGACGCGATTCGCGACGGGGTCGCTCTTCTCGATGCGGCCGGCTCCGTTCTTCGGTCCAATAAAGCGTTCGAAGAGATCGCCGGACCCGCTTTGCGCCACGTGGATGAAGCCATCGGCGGCGGTCTGGCCGAATTGCGGTCCGGCGCTGCCCGGCACACCGAGGAAGTGGCTGTCGACTCGCGGTTTCTGCTCCTGACTCTGGACCCGGTACGCGCCGAAAACGCGCTCGAAGGAGCCGTGTGCGTGCTCTCCGATATCACGGAGAAAAAACGGTTTGAGACCGAATTGCGCCAGACCGCCAAACTCGAAAGCATCGGTGTTCTGGCGGGCGGCATCGCGCACGATTTCAATAATCTGCTGACCGGTATCATCGGCAACTCGGGCCTGCTGCTGGAGACCGTTCCCGAAGGGACAACCGAGCGGGAACTGGTGGATGAGATCATGCGCGCGGGAGAGAGCGCCGCTGACCTTACCCGCCAGATTCTGGCATATGCCGGAAAGGCGCGCTTCCTGACCAGTCCGGTGAATCTTTCCACGTCGGTACTGGAAAGCCGCACCTTCCTGCGGCGGTTCATTTCCGGCCGCGTCGAACTGATCTGCGATACGGCTCCGGACCTTCCGGTCATTGAAGCCGACCCGAGCCAGATTCAGCAGCTCATCATGAATCTCGTCATCAATGCGGCCGAGTCCTTTGCCGAATCGAAGCGCGGCGTCGTGATCGTGAAGACCTCCGTCGAGCGTCTCGACAGATCGTTTTTCCGGGACATCGAGGAGCCGGCTCCCGGTGTCTACGCGGTGCTGACGGTCACGGATACGGGTAGCGGCATGGACGAGACGACGCAACACAAAATCTTCGAGCCGTTCTTCACGACCAAATTCGCGGGCCGCGGACTCGGGTTATCGGCTGTTCATGGAATTATCCGCAGTCATAGGGGTTACCTGCGGCTCGAAAGTATCGTGGGAGAAGGGACGACCTTCCGCGTGTATTTTCCGGTCGCGCCCGTCGAACAGCAAAGGCCGGCTGTTGCCGGCAGGTCCTTGCCGGAAAAGACTCGCGGAACGGTTCTCTTCGTGGATGACGAAAGCGTGATCCGCAACTTTGCCCGGCTGGCGCTGCGGAAGCGCGGCTGCGATGTGCTGCTGGCGGAAAACGGGCAAACCGCGGTGGACGTGTTCCGGACAGCGCAGAATGCCATCGACCTCATCGTTCTCGATTTCGCGAT
>DASZUZ010000111.1:0-2296 GCA_035547415.1 Bryobacteraceae bacterium
GGAACTCCCGTCAGTCTCGCCGATGCCATGCAGACCCGTCAGCCCGATCACGTGCTGGAAAACCGCCAGGGCGGCATCCCATCTGTAGGATCGATGGGGGGAGTGATCTCGGGATCCTCGACCGATCGCGAGGCGAAGGACGAGTACCTGCTTCACTTCTTCCGCAACATCGACAGAGCCGTAAATGAGTGCCTGAAAAACAATGCTCCGCTGATTCCGGTGGGAGTCGAACACGAACTTGCCCTATACCGGCGCGTCAACACATACCAGGCTTTGATCGAACAGGGTGTTCATGGGGCGCCCGACGGTCTTGAGGGAGGGGAACTGCAGAGCCGGGCCATGGCTCTGCTCGCGGAGCGTTCGCGGCATTTCGGGAATGCCGTTCCCGCGGACTTCGATAAACGCGTCGGTCTCGGGCGCGCTTCCATTCGCATTCCGGAAATCGTCAGCGCGGCGTGGGAAGGCCGGGTCTCGCAGTTGTTTTTTCAGGAGGACGCTCACTACACTGGTGCCTTCGATCCCGTGCGCCGGCGCGTGAAACACACCGACGACCCGCTCGATTCGCCCGTCGATCTCATTGAGAGCGCCGCCTATCAGACCGTCCTTCATGGCGGAGAAGCGCGGATTCTGCCGGCATCGGCCATGCCGAACGGCGTCGCCGCGTGCGCGGTCTTTCGATACGCGCCCGTGGCGGAGAAGCCGGGGGAAATGGTCGGGACCGCCGTGTAAGCGCCTGCCTGACCGTCACGAAACGCGACGGGGCGCGAGATATCAGCGCGGATAGCTGCCGTTATTGACGTCGAGCGTCACCCCATTGACGTACTCCGGGGAGGAACTGCCCAGCCAGTATACGGCTGCGGCGACCTCCTCGGGCTCGCAGACGCGGCCCGAGTAAACGGAGCGCATCACTTCGTCGCGTCGCGATTGCGGCAACTGGTCGTACATGACCGTCCTCGTCGGACCCGGAGCCACGGCGTTCACCAGGACCCCATAAGGGCCCAGCGCCCGCGCCCACGTCTTCGTCAGATTCAGCAATCCGGACTTCGTGATGCCGTACCACAGATCGGGATGTCCGGTGAACGCGGAAACGGAACTCACGTTGACAATACGTCCGCTTCGGCGCGCCTTCATGCGCGCCGAAGCAGCCTCAATCAAAGCGGCCGGCGCTTCCAGGTTCACTGCCAGAATTTCGCGCCTGTGCGCCTCGGGAATGGCATCCACCGGATCGCAATAAAGCACGGCGGCGTTGTTTACAAGAGCGTCCAGATCCCCCAACTCTCCGACCATTTCAGGGATCTGCTCTGCGCGGCGAAGATCGAAGTCGAGGCGCTCTCCGACGACCTCGCCGCTAAATTCCTTGTCCAGTGAGACCACTTGCCAGCCCGCGGACGCGAACGCTCGCGCGGTCGCCTTCCCAATGCCTCTTCCGGCGCCAGTAATAAGAACTTTTTTCATCTTCTCGGCGGTATTCCCATTGTGCGCTCAGCAACCGTCCGTGGTCTGTCAGGGTGAACAGCGCTGCCGCTTTGATGCCCCCGCCCTCTTCGCGGACGCGCGCCGGAGGGCATCGCCATCGCGGGCGGTCTCGGCGCGTGTAAACGCCCGGCCCCGGGATTTACACTGTCATATATGCCTGAAGCATACGCTGCCCCGAGCGAGCCTTTCGTTCGTCTCGAGGAACAGCACGGCTGGCGCAGCGCCTTGAACTGGACCGCCGCCATTCTGATCTCCGCGGTCTTCCTCATCGCGGGCCTCTGGAAAGCCACCGATCCGACGCGAGTCGCGGTGATGCTGGCTCAGCTCAAAGTGCCCCAATCGCTGAGCCTCGCGCTGGCGGTGTCCCTGGCGATCTCGGAAACCTTCACGGGCGTCCTCCTTCTCGTACCCCGTTTTCGTCGCTGGGGCTCCGCGATCGGCAGTTTCCTGCTGATCGCGTTCATGATCTATATCGGCGCCCACTATGCGGAATTGCGGGGCGCCGACTGTTCCTGCTTCCCCTGGCTGAAACGCACCGTCGGGCCCGGGTTCTTCGTCGGCGATTCCATAATGCTGCTGCTCGCCCTCGCGGCGGGCGTGTGGGCGCGGCCCGCGCGGGACATTCGGGCAGCCGCCATTATCTTCGGAGCGGTCGCGGTTTTTGCGTTAGTCTCCTGGGGGTTCACGGCGTCACGGCATACGGGAACGAAAGCGCCGGAGTCGATCACCGCCGAAGACGGGCACAAAATCGTGCTCGGCGATGGAAAGGTGTTCATCTACTTCTTCAATCCGCAGTGCCTGCATTGCCTCGAAGCCGGGC
>DASZUZ010000112.1:0-11697 GCA_035547415.1 Bryobacteraceae bacterium
GGGCGTTTCCCACTTCGACGCGTCTTTGCCATCGAAGAGGATCTCCGCGTCCGAGGGAGGCCGCAAAGACGGCGAGTTACAGGAGCCCGGCGTCACCACGGGCGGGTGCGGCCGTTTCACGTCGTGGACACGCCACTTCGAACCCGGATACGAAGGCGTATTGTCGTATCCGAGTTCGTGACTCTGCGCAACAACCGCGCCCGTTACCAGGAAGCCCGTCAGAATGGATCGCCACATCGCGAACACATCTTACACCCGGGCGCGAGGCTGTTCAGCGCTTATAGCCGATCTTGCGCAGGAAGTCGTGCCGGTGGGTGATGTGCTCCGACGACTCGGGGCCCTTCGGCGGAAAACCGTCGATGACGCCCATCACGCCGCGGCCCTGTTGGGTCTCCGCGACGATGACTTCGACCGGATTGGCCGTGGCGCAGAAGATGGTGCAGACTTCGGGAACTGTCTGGATAATCCGGAGCACGTTGATCGGAAAGGCATCCCGCATCACGATGGCGAAGAAGTGACCGGCGGCTACGGCTGTCGCAATATCGATGGCTGATTTGCGCATCTCGATGTCGGTACCTTCGCTGCGGATGAGACAGGGGCCGGAGGCCTCATTGAACGCGATCCCGAACTTGATGCCCGGCACCGTGTTGACCATCGCTTCGTAGATATCTTCAACAGTTTTGATGAAGTGGCTCTGCCCGAGAATGATGTTGGAGTTGTCGGGCGTGGTCAGCTTCACCGCATGGAAGTTCAGCATAGACTGGCGGATACCAATATATAGCTTCAGCGCTCCCTGCCCGCCGCCACACGCGATTCGATGAGGGCGACCAACTCGTCGCGCCGGTCGATTTCCACGCCGATCTCCAGCCAGTAAATCCGAAGCGGCTCGATCATCGAGGCGAACTCCGGGCAGAGGTTGACGGCATCCTTCGCGGTGGTGACGAGCGCTCCGGCGCCGATATCGCGGGCATGCCGCGCCAGACGCCGGACCTCCGACGGCGTGTAACGGTGATGATCGCCGTAGTCGATCCGCTCGATCGCGTCAACGGCCAGTTGGTTGAGGGTGCGCCAGAACGTGTTGGGATTCCCCAGGCCGCAGAAGGCCACGCAGCGCAGGCCGCCGAGGCGGTCAAGTTCGACCGTTTCCCCCTTCTCATCCACCCAGCGGCGGGGCACGACGCGGGACCGGAAAACCGGGGCATCGGGGTTGTAGCGCCGCAGCACGGATGCGATCGCATCCGTGTTCGCCGCTTCGTTTTCGCGCGTAATCAGGAAGGCATTGGCGCGCGCCAGACCTTCGAGCGGTTCGCGAAGACGGCCGAGCGGCAGCAGATGGCCGCCGCCGAACGGATGCAGCGAATCGACCAGGACGAGATCGAAATCGCGTTCGAGCTGCAGATGCTGGAAGCCGTCGTCGAGGAAAAACATGCCGACGTTCGCGAGGCCCAGCAGCCTTTCTCCAGCCTCGAAGCGCTCGCCGCCGATGCCGATCGGCACGCCCGCGCCGCGCACGTAAAGTTGCGCCTCGTCGCCCGTGAGACCGATCGGCAGACACTCGTGGCCTTTCGGAAGCAGCACGGTTTCACCGGTACTGCGTCCGTGTCCGCGGGTGAGCAACCCCGGCGAGGCGTGGCGAAAGTCGCGCAGGAGTTCGATGGTGACGGGCGTTTTGCCGGTGCCGCCGGCCGTGATGTTCCCGATGCTAACCACGGGAACGGAAAGACGCAGGGCGCGCGAGCGTTTGGCGTGGCGATCCCAAGCGCTTCCCGCTTTCCATATCTGCGCGAAAAGCCAGCCGAACATCCATGCCGGCTGCGGCGGCCGGTCCGACGGATACCGGGAGCGATAGAGCGCCATCACGGCATCCGCCGTCCGCGCCGCGGCTCCGCGCTGCATTTCGGCGGCGGCCAGTGCCCGCTCGCCGAGCCCCGGGTCGGTGGCGGCGCCGAGAACGGACTGCGCGAGTTCGTCACCCGACCGGATCCGCATCACGGCGCGGTGTTTTTCAAAATGCTGCTCGATATCGCGGAAGTTTTCCAGATGAGGCCCGGCGATGACCGGTTTCCCGAAGAGCGCGGGCTCGAGGATGTTGTGTCCACCCTTTTCCGCCAGCGTGCCGCCCATAAATACGACGCTGGCGTGCGCGAAAACCCCGCTCAGTTCGCCGATGGAATCGAGCAGGAGCACCGGGGCTTCCGGGTCATGCAGAGAAGATCGCCTGGTCCAGCGCAGCCCGGAGGCCACCAGCTTTTGCGCGGCGGTTTCGAACCGCTCGGGTTTGCGGGGCGCAATGACGAGGCGCCAGCCCGGAAGACGCCGCTGGGCCTCGATCACGAAGTCCTCTTCCTCGATGCGGTCATCGGCGGATGTGCTCGCCGCGACCCACAGAGGCTCACCGGAGCCGCTTTCGATGAAGCGGAGGACAGGCGAATCGGCGGGCAGCGGGGCAGGCGCAAAATCGTATTTCAGATTGCCGGCGACCTGGACGATATCCGGCGGTGCACCGGCTTCGATATAGCGCCCGCGCATGTCTTCCGACTGGACCGCGATGCGATCGCAGAGCGGAAGCACCTGGGAGAACAGCCACTGAAAGCGGCGATAGCGCGGAAGAGCGCGGTCCGATATCCTGCCGTTCACGATGGCAAGTCCGCAACCGATGCGTTTCGCCTCGCGGAACAGGTTGGGCCAGATCTCGGTTTCGAGTACGACGATGACGGACGGCCGCAGCCACCGCAGAACGCGCCGGACTACCCACACGAAATCGAGCGGCGCGAAGAAGATTCCGTCAACGGTTTCGCCAAGCCGCCTGTCCGCCGTCGCGCGTCCGGCGAGAGTCGTCGTACTGAGGTAAATCGGGGTGGCCGGCGAGCGGCGGATCAGTTCTTCGATGAGCGGAACCGCGGCGAGGACTTCGCCGACGGAAACGGCGTGCAACCAAATCGCGCCGGGAACGGTCTTTTGCCATAATGCGGGAAGCTCTCCGAAACGCTGCCGGAGCGTGGGGAAGTATTGCCGGTTGCGGAATCCGCGGATCAGCAGCCACATCAGGATCGCGGGTGAGGCGAGGCCCTGCAGAACGCGATACAGGAGGAAAATCGCTTTGCGTTTCAATGGTTTGAGAAGGCCGCTGCTCCTTGTTGTGAGTATAGCGGTGAGTGTGGCGGGCGCGGCCGACAAGACGCCTTTCCAGGCGAAACCCGTGGCTGCCTATGCCCACCGGCAGACCAGCGAGAACGTCACCATCGCGGCCGAGCCTTTCATTACGGACGACCAGGCCAAAGACGCGTTCGGGAAGGTTAATCCGTGGCGTCATGGAGTGCTGCCCGTCCTGATCGTGATCCAGAACGACGGCAAAGACGCGATCCGGCTGGAACACGCCAGGTTTGAATATATTCTGCCCGCGACCGCGAAGATTGAAGCGACGCCGGCGGCGGATCTGAAATACATCGGCGGCGCGCGCCAGCCGAAGCAGTATCCGACGCCGATCGGGATCAAAGTCGGGAAGAGTTCGAAGGGTCCGTTTTCCGCGTGGGAAATCGAAGGACGGGCGTTTTCGGCGAAGATGATTCCGCCGGGCCAGTCGGCGAGCGGGTTCATTTACTTCCAGGCGCCGACAACGAGCGACGCCGCGTCCGTTTACATCTCGGGAATCGATAACCCGGTTTCGGGAAAAGAGCTTTACTACTTCGAGATTCCGATGTCGGGCAAGTGAAAGTCCTCCCCGCGATGCCAGCCGTCGACCCAGACAGGCGGCGGGGATTTCTCGGTCTCTTCCGAGAAGTCGCGGTGAAGTTCCACCAGACGCACGAAGTCGGCGGACGAAATCTTCTTTTGTTTGTCCATACGGGCGATGATGCCTTCCATCATCTTTTCCAGAATGGAATCGAACCATTCGGGACCATCGGCGCCGGTGGATCGTTTCCTGCTCAGGCTCAATTTTTTCGCCAAAACGGCTTCTCCCTTCCCGTTCGAAAAAGCAAACCCATTTTACGGCGGCCGGCGCCATGATGGCCGGCCGCCGCTGCTGGCTTCGATTTGGAGCTCCCCTGCATTTTGGCCGTTCACAGTAACGGGCTCCTTCGTCTCGAGTATGGAGCGCCCCGGCCGCATTCACGGAAGCGCCTGCCGCCCATCGTTGTGACGATTCGCGACGTGAGAGCCTCGAGGAAATCACGCCGTTTAGTGGTCCGGCGCGCCGATGGGAGCGGCCAGAGTCTTACGACTGGAACGTAACACGGACAGGGGTTGGGAGGCGGGCACGCGAAGTGGAAGAGGCGGCGCTAAAGCGTCTGGTTTGTGGGGGATGGAAATAACTTCGTGGCCTGTGATCTGTGAATGGCCACAGATGGACACAAATGAACGCCGATTCCTGTGGTGAACCCAGGAGGGCTCACCACCGGATCTTCGGCGGGAAGAACTCGGCGATCAGATCCTCGTAGTAAGAACGGCATTCCCCGAGATCGGGACGCGAGTCGCTCTTGGAATAGAGATCGTACGGGTTGAATTTGCGGACCCATTCGAGCATTTCGCGATCGCGGTCGTCGAGCAGATGTGAGTACGCACCCTCCTTATGGATCGGGTAGCAGGAGTGGTAACGAATCATGTACTGCGCCGGTTCGGGCAGATAGTCGCGCGTGACCCGGTACATGTACTCATCATGGCCCCAGGAAAGATGCACGTTGCGCAGACCGCAGCCGGGTTCGTAGATGCCGTTTTCTGTCTGCAGCTCCGGCCGGTTCCGGTCCGGATTCGACGCGAAGAACTCGGAATAGACGATCTTCGGCGACCACGCGCAGCCGACCGGAAACGTGTCGCCCACGACCGCCCACTGGGGTTCGTCGTAGAAGCAGAGCATTTTGCCCAGATCGTGGATAAAGCCGGTCAGAACCATCCAGCGCGGGTGCCCGTCGCGGCGGATCGCCTCGGCCGTCTGCAGGTTGTGTTCGATCTGCGAAAGGGAGGTGTCGGGATCGCTGTCGTCCACCAGGGTATTCAGCTTCTCCATCGCTTCCCAGATCCCCATCTCGCCACGGTCGAGTGAAGCGTACTCGCGTTCCTTCGACAGGACGAAGTCGAGCGTCTGGTTCGCGTGATTCTGCAGATAGAACTCCCGCACAACAGGCGGAGTGTCATCGTTGTACTGGCGGAACTGGTCTTTCGATCGGTTCGGATCGTAGCGATCGCGAACATCGTCATCCCACTGGTCGAGGTTCTGAAGAGGGGCGGCGTGCACGCTCCTATTCTCTCCTAAAAGCCTGTGTTTGCGCTAACAGGCCGCGGCGGTCGATCCGCCTATTCGGGGGCGACATCACCGAGATCTTCGGCGCGGTTCTCAAACCGGGTCTGCGCATGCAGGAAGACCAGATCCACTTTGCCGATGGGGCCGTTGCGCTGCTTGGCGAGGATCAACTCCGCAAGCCCGCGCAAGTCTTCGCGGTCGCGCTTATAAACTTCCTCGCGAAAGATAAAGCCGACGAGGTCGGCATCCTGCTCGATCGAACCCGATTCGCGAAGGTCGCTCAACTGCGGGCGATGGTCGCCCTGGCGGGTTTCCGTGGCGCGGCTCAACTGGGAGAGAACCAGAAACGGGCAGTCCATTTCCTTGGACAGCAGCTTAAGACCGCGTGAGATCTGGCTGACTTCCTGGTTGCGGTTTTCGACGCGTCCCTTGGAACTCATGAGCTGGAGGTAGTCGACGACGACCAGACCCAGTTTCTGGCCCGATTGCTGCAGCCGCCGCAGTTTGGCGTGCATGTCCATCAGGTTCACGCCGGCGGTGTCATCGATATAAATGGGCGCTTCGACCATCTGGTTGGCCGCGGCACGCAGTTTCTGGCGCTCCTGCTCGTTCAGGTATCCGGCGCGGAAACGCTGCGAATCGACGCGGGCGGCGGCGCAAAGCATACGAGTCAACAGCGATTCCTGCGACATTTCGAGCGAGAAGATCGCCACGGGCAGGAACGCGCGCGTGGCGACGTGCCAGCAGATATTCAGCGCGAAGGCCGTTTTGCCCATCGATGGGCGGGCCGCGAGGATGATGAGTTCGCCCGAGTGGAAGCCGCCGGTCATCTCATCCAGCTTCGTGAAACCGGTGCTGGTTCCCTTGATTCGCCTGCTGGGGTCCAGAAAGGCGTTGAGACCGCCCTGGTAGTTCTGGATGACCTCGAGCGGCGTCATCAGACCTTTTTCGGTCCGCGCCTCGCCGAGCCGAAGCAACGTCTCTTCGGCGCCCGCGAGGATTTCGCCGGGCTCTTCTTCCGCCAGCAGCGCCCGGTTCAGCAGATGCTGCGACGCGATGGCGATGCGGCGCAGGGTCGCTTTGTCGCGAACGATGCGAACGTAGCTGTCGAGGTTGGCGATGCGGGGCAGGCCATCGTCGAGAGAGACGAGGTAGCTGAGGCCGTCGACCGATTCGAGTTCGCTGTACTTCAGCAATTCGTTGGCGAGAGTGACACGGTCGATCTTTTCGCCACGGTCGTGCAACTCCGACATCCGCGTGAAGATGCGGCGATGCTTTTCGAGCGCAAAATCCTCCTGGACGAGGACACCGGCGATTTCGATGAAACGCGAATCGTCGAGCAGGATCGAGCCGAGGATGAAGCGTTCCGCATCGATGTTCGAGGGAAGACCTTTTTCGAAGGCGACCTGATCCGAGATTTCTTTTCTGTCTTTCCCTGGCCGGGTCGGGGGCGGCGGCATGGCTGCGGAAACTAACTTATCCAGCTTCGGCTGTGGATTTCAAGGCAACGAACGACATTCGGGCTGTGGACGCCAGGAGGCCCGTCAATATGCGCGACGAGAGCCCGTGAAGCCTGGAAATCCACAGGCCATCACAAAAAATCCACAAGGACATGATAGCGCACGAATGTTTCAGACATTTCGGGAGCGCTGCGTTCAGGCGGACCAGATTGCCGACAATGCGCGTTCGAAATTGCCGCCGAGCATGGCTTCGATATGCCGGTCGGTGTAACCGCGCCGGATCAGACCCTCGGTGAGGTCATACATCCGCTGCGGATGGTTCAGGCCCGCCACATCGTAGAGCAGTGGCGCTCCTGCGCTATCTCTGCCGTTCAGATCGGTGTCGCTTCCGACGCCGACATGCTCCACGCCCGCGAGTTTCACTGCGTGATCGAAATGATCGAGCACGTCTTCGATGGTCACGGGATTGGTGGCGCGCACGAAGTGGCGGATGCTCGTGAGCCCGATGACACCGCCGGTTCGCGCCGCGGCCGCGATGACTTCGTCCGACTTACATCGGGAAACGGGAGGCGCGAGCGCGCGGCAGTTGGAGTGCGTGATCAGCACAGGCTTTCGGGACGATTCGATCACTTCGAGCGAGGTCCGTTCTCCGCAGTGAGAAATATCGATCGCCATGCGCGACTCGTTCATCCGGCGGACGATCTGGTGACCGTAGGCGCGAAGGCCGCCATCGTGCGCGACGTGGCAACCGGCGCCCAGACGATTCAGCGAATTGTAGGTGATCTGCGTCAGACGCTGGCCCATCCCGTGGAAGGCATCGATATCTTCCCCGCTCCGCACGTGGTTGGCGTCCTGCATGCCGAGGATAATCCCGATCTTCCGCTCCTGACGCGCACGCGGGAGATCCTTCGGCCCATCCACACGGAGGAAGTAGTTCGGATGGCGCGAGATGAGGTTGTTCCACTTCGTGAACCATTCCCGCGTGAGGTCGTAGGTGCACTCGCCGTCGAATGCGACCGCCGGATGGAAGACGCTGATGCCGGAAGACCGCAGTTTGTGGAATTCGGCCTCGTCGAATGCCGCCGGATCGGATTCCCAGCGGTCAAGAAGGCTCCAGTCGAGCGTGGGAAGTCCGAGCATGTCGATGACATTCGAGTTCGCGATCAGGTCGATGGCGCGAACCGAGTATGCGCGGGAGGTTTCGCCGGCGAAGAGGCGGCAACGGCCGACATTGAGCATCGGCGCTGCGAGAAGAGACAGACTGCCGGAGAGCAGTGAGCGGCGCTGCAAATCGGGTACTCCTGTGGGTAAAGGGACAGGGTACTACATTTGAATGGATGAAGATTCGAGTGATGGTGTCACGGCATTCGGCTTTCTACAGCCCGCTGATTTCGACGCTGGCGGCGGGCTTCCTCGATGACGCCGGCCATTCCGCGGACTATTCGGTGCTCGGCGCGGGGCAGCGGTCGCACGAACTGATCCGCGACGGCGCAGTGGACATCATGCAATCGGCTGTGTCCTCCAACTGGAAGCCGATGGATCGCGGGCAATCTCCTCTGCCGGTGCATTTCGCGCTCATCAACAGGCGGGACGGATTCTTTCTGGCGGGACGCGCGCCGGATGCGGCGTTCGAGTGGAAGAAGCTCGAAGGGAGCACATTGCTCGCCGACCATGGGCTGCAGCCGCTGGTGATGCTGCGATATGCGGCGCACTACAACGGCGTGGACTGGTCGAGGATCAACGTCGTCGATCGCGGTACGCCCGACGAGATGCTGGAGGCATTCCGGCGCGGCGAGGGCGATTACGTTCATCTGCAAGCTCCGGGTCCGCAGATCCTGGAGGAAGCGGGCGCGGGTTCGACGGTGGTTTCCGTGGGCGCGTCGATGCCGGAGGTTGCGTTCAGCACGCTCTGCTGTTCGCGCGAGTTTATGGAAACGGAGCCGTTCCGGGATTTCGTGCGCGCGTATGCGAACGCGAGGCAATGGGTGCGGCAAGCGGATCCGGTGGAAGTTGCGGTGAAAGAAGCGGGATATTTTCCTGGCGTCAGCCGGGATGCGCTGGCCGGAGCGATTTCGCGATATCAGAAGCTCGGGAACTGGGACGGCGGGATGGAGATTACGAAAGAGCTTTATGAGCAGGCGCTGAATGTTTTCGAGTATACGGGCGAGGTGACGCAGCGATACCCGTGGGAGAGCGTCTGCGCGACGTTGCCCGGAGCGCCGAATGGTTCCAAAATGGTTCCGTGAACATCACGGTCAGGAATGTTCCGGATTCGATTTATCGGGTCATCAAACGCGAGGCAAAAAGGAAGAAGCGAAGCCTGAATGCCGAAATCATCCAGGCGCTGGAAACAGAAGCCGCCGAAGCGGAGCGGCGGCGGCATCTGAGCAGTCTTCGGAAAGAACTGGACCGGTTTGCGGCCTCCCTGCCTCCCCTTGATGACAGCGTGCCCATGATCCGCGAAGACCGCGAGCGGTAGAGGATGCCGGATACGTTTGTTCTGGATTGCAGCGTGGCGGCGAAGTGGGTCATGTCCGAACCTGACCGCGCCTCGGCTCTGGTGTTATTCGAGCGGTATGCGTCGGGAGAGATCCTGCTGATCGCTCCCGACCTTCTCCTTGCGGAGTTCGCCAGTCTGGTAACGAAACGAAACCGGCGAAAGCAGATCTCGACAGCGCAGGCTCGCGAGGCGTTCGCGTTCATGGAAAAGTGCGCGCCCAGGCTGTTTGACATGCGCCCGCGACTATTTCGCGCGGTCGATTTGTCTCTGCAGTACCAGTTGTCGCTTTGGGATTGCGTTTATCTCGCGCTGGCCCTGGAACACGATTGTCCCGTCGTAACAGCTGACGTCCGACTGTTCCGCGCGGCTCACGGCCGGACCATATCAATTCAATTGCTGCAATGAGAGATTACGTGAATAGAAAGCCCATCTGCAGATGGCGAATGAGACCAGCGCGCTTCAGGCAGCAGCCATAATCAAAGGCTCCGAATGATATCGGCGCCCTCGAGCGACTGCTCGGAAAGTTCGCGGTTGGCGTCCAGAACCATAGCGACCGCCTCGACGAGATTCGCGCGAGCCTCATACCAGAAGGCGGCCACCGTTCGGCCAGTCCGAGCACGGCCGCAAACCTACGACGTCAGTCGTTCCGATCGGGGCGGCGCGAGAACATCCGAAACACCTCGGCGACGGCGACCCAGACGTTGACGAGCCCTAGTCCGCTGACGCCGCCACGCAGATACGGGTTGTTCCAGAGTTGCCGCCAGGCTGGTTCGATCTGGTCGGGAACGGCGGTCGAGAAATAGTTCTGCGTCCAGGCTTCGGTCCAGGGATAGATCAGCAGAAACAATCCCAGCTCAAAACAGAAGATGATGAACAGCACGGACGACAGCCGCCGGAACCAGGCTGGACCGGAAGGCGCAGGAACCGGGTCGGGATGCACCGCGGGCTCGTCGCTTTTGGGCGTGAGGCTCAAACGGCGGCGAACATCTCCATCTGTCGATCGCTGGCGAACGGCGAATACAGGGCGTGACGGCGCACCGGCTCGAAGCTGAGGCGATGCAGAGGCGTTGGACCGAACTCGCGAATCGCGCGCATATGTTCGGGGCAATGATAGCCCTTATGGCTGGCGAATCCGTATTCGGGATAGAATTTGTCCCACTCGCGCATCAGGTTATCGCGGTGGACCTTGGCGATGATGGATGCGGCGGCGATGGCGTGGCAGCGCTCGTCGCCCTGGATGAGCGGCTGTTGGGGAACAGGCAGGTCGAGAGGCACGGCATCGACGAGCACAAAATCGGCCGCGGGCCGCAGTGACTGGACAGCCGTCTTCATCGCGAGGCGGGAAGCTTCGTAGATATTGATTCGATCAATGGTGGCGGCATCCACCGCAGCCACGGCCCATGCAACAGCTCGCTCCCGAATGCGTTCCGCGAGGAGTTCGCGACGTTCGGGGTCGATCTGTTTGCTGTCATTCAGACCGCGGATGGGGGCGTCCGGGGAAAGGATCACTGCTCCGGCGACGACAGCGCCGAAGAGCGAACCGCGACCGACTTCGTCCGCGCCCGCAACACAGCGAAAACCTCGGGAGCGCAGTTCCTGTTCCAGGATTCCCTGACACTTCCAGCGATTCGGAATCTTGCGCGGCTGTGTTGCGGCGCGGGCCATGAAGGCGGTTTTAAGACCGGCCGGCTTAGGTGCGTTCCTTCAGACGGGCCGCCTTGCCCTTGAGGCCGCGGAGATAGTACAGCTTCGCGCGGCGGACCTTACCGGTGCGCACGAAGTCGATGTGGTCGATCACGCGGGCATGCAGCGGGAAGATGCGCTCGACGCCATGGCCGAAACTGATCTTGCGAACCGTGATGGTTTCGCCCATTCCGTGGTTCTTGCGCGCGAGGACCACGCCTTCAAACGCCTGGAGACGCTCTTTGTCGCCTTCTTTGATCTTGACGTGGACCCGGATCGTATCGCCCGGGCGAAATTCCGGCGTATCCGTACGCCGATTCTTGTTTACGTATTTGTGTAACAGCGCATTCTGCATGTCGGGAACCTTGTCAGGTGGGTTAATCCTCTATCTTACTACAGGATGCGGAACCGAGACATCACGGCTTCGCCGACGCGGGCTTCTCGCCGGGCCGGTAGAGCGTCGGGGGCTTGCGTTTGGGGGTCCCGACTTCCACCTTCGCGTCTTCCACCTTCTGTTCCTTCAAAGTCTCGGAACTGGTGAGACTCTCCACCTTCTTCTTCTCTTCCTCCGCTTTGGCGGCGACCACTTCCGAGCGCTTCCCGAGATCCTCGTGGGCGGCTTCCATGCTGTCGGACGTGTCTCCCATGGCGTCCTTCAGCGCCACGTCATACATATCGAGGTCGCGCGGCTGGCTTTCCTCAATCTTCTGCAACTGAGCCAGAAACTTCTTCTCGGATTCGGCCACCAGGGCCGTGCCCTCCGCGATGTCGAGCTTCCGTTTCAGCGCATCGTCCGAGACGGTATCGATGGCATC
>DASZUZ010000113.1:0-6024 GCA_035547415.1 Bryobacteraceae bacterium
GATGAGCGTAAGCGAGAGCGTCAGCGGCGACGGACTGCGCAAGTGCGTTTTGATTGACGGACGGGCCGCTTTGCTGGACATCCGGTTCGGCGGAGAGTACGCGGATTGCTCGGTAGATACGGCCGATATCTTTGCGGCGCATCGCGCAATTATCCGGATCCTGGGACTCGGGGCGGACGCGGCGGGCTTTGAGCGTCAGTTCCGCGCCGACGAGTTGCTGGGATTGACCATCGCGCGGCAGCAGGGTTTGCGGATTCCGCTGACGCCACAGCCCTGGGAGGCGCTGGCGTGGGCCATCATGGGCCAGCAGATCAGTCTTAAAGCGGCGGTGGCGTTGCGACGAGAGTTAATTATGCATGCCGGGAATGCCCATCCGATCGGTCTGCGGGCGCATCCTTCGGCGGAGGCGGTGGCCGGCTTCAATGTGGAAACGCTTCGCCGGCTGAAGTTCTCGGGGTCGAAAGCCGAGTATTTGCTGGCCGCAGCGCGGGCGGTGGCATCGGGGGAACTGCCGCTGGCGACGATGCGGAAGATGTCGGCGAGGAGAGCGGCGCGATTATTGAGTGCGATCCGGGGCGTGGGTCCGTGGACCGTGCAGTATGTGTTTCTCCGGGGGCTGGGTTTCGCGGACTGTCTTCCGGCGGGGGATACCGGGCTGGCGCAGGGACTCGGGCGGTTATGCGGAGAACGGCCCGGGGAACTGCAAATCCGCGAGTTGATGGCGAGGTTTGCGCCATACCGGAGCCTCGCGACGTGTCACGTATGGGCCACGCTGAAAGGACGCGCCGACGATGCGAATTGAGACGCCGTTCGGCAAGGCGTGGGCGCAGGTCAACGACGAAGGGGCGCTTACGGGGTTCGGCTTCGGCGATCCGCCGCAGGACGGCGGCGGCAACAATCCCGATGTCGAGCGGCAAGTCGCGGAGTATTTCGCGGGACGAAGGACGGAATTTACGTTGCCGCTGGCTCTCGCCGGGAGCGCGTTCCAGCGAAACGTGTGGGCCGAGTTGCTGAAAATTCCGTTCGGCGAAACGATCACCTACGCGGAACTCGCGCGGCGGGTCGGCAGGCCCGGGGCTTTTCGGGCCGTCGGCCGAGCCAACGCGACGAACCGGATCGCCCTGATTGTGCCCTGCCATCGTGTGGTCGGATCAAGCGGCGAACTTACCGGGTATGCGTTCGGAATCGCGATCAAAGAGAAGCTGCTGAAGTGGGAGAAGGCTCAGTCGGGCGCTTCGTCAGCATCCTGAGGGCTGCTCCCAACAGGGCCGCAACGGGCCCACACCCGGCGATCGCGGTTTCAAACCAGCCCGGATGCGTATCGCCCTGCCGAATCATGGTGGCCACGCTCATCGCGATGATCAGCATGCCTACGCCGGCGGCGTGCGGCAATTCGCGGCGGCCGGCGATCCATGCAGTGACGAAACCGGCAATCAACGCCCCGAGCACAGCGATCGACACAGCGGCCAGGAAATTATCGGAAGAGACCAGACGCAACGCGGCCGCCACCACGGCGTAGCCGACCAGGACGGCGGCTACGCTGCGAACAACGTTCATTTGCCCACCTCGGTCTGGATTGCGTCCAGCTCCCGGCCCGCGTCGGACCATTTGCCCTGGCTCGCCAAATCCCGATAGCGCTGCAGATGCTGGCGGATACTCTGAATGCGTGGGTCGATACCGGCAGGCTGTGGGGTAGCCTGTGGGGCTTGTGGCGTGGCCGATGTCGCCGGCGATGGAGCCGGCGGCGCCGCTCCCCCCGCCAGCATGGCGAGCGCCTGCTCGTAGGTATCGGCGTAAATCAGCCGGTTCCCGACCGCCAGCACCACTTTTTTCAACTGCGGCATGCGGGCTTCGGTCGCCTGCAGGTAGAACGGGGAGACATAAAGGAACGTGTCGCCGACCGGCAGCACCAGAGTCTGTCCTCTCAGTACCTGCGAACCCTGCTGGTTCCAGAGCGTCAGGTCCTTGGAAATGTTCTGATCCTGGTTGATGCGCGCGGCGACCTGCATCGGGCCCAGAATCAACTCCTGCTTCGAGAGTTGCAGCACGACCACTTCTCCCCGGTGCGGACCGTCGCACCGCGCCAGCATCACGCCGATGAGATTCTCCTTGGAGAAAGGGGTGAACGTCGTCATCAGCAGGAACTCGGGCTTACTCTCACCGGGGAGCGTCGCAAACATGTAGGTCGGGCTGACCGGGCGAGGCTCGCCGGTTCCCGAGGAATACCGCGCGAGTTCCCAGACGTCCTCATTGTTATAGAACGCCTGCGGGTTTCTCATATGGTAGATCCGGTAGAGTTCCGATTGCACCCGGAACATGTCTTCGGGATAGCGGGTATGGACCCGCAGGGCATCCGGCATCTTCGCGGCGTCCTCATAGAGAGCCGGAAAGAGCGCGCGGTAAGAGGCGATGATCGGGTCCGCCGGGTCGAACACGTAGAGGTGCGTGACTCCGTCGTAAGCGTCTACCGTCGCCTTCACCGCGTTGCGCACATAGTTGATTCCGCCAAACGCTTCCGATTCGCGGGAATACGGATGATACTCAGACGTCGTGTACCCGTCCACGATCCAGACCAGCCGGCCTTCCGGAGTAATCACGAGATACGGGTCATTGTCCCAGGTGAGATACGGGGCGATGGTCTGCAGGCGTTCGCGTATGCGCCGGTGGATCATCATGCGGCTATGATCGGTCAGGTAGCTCGTGAGGATGATGTTGCTGTCGCCGAAATGAACGGCCGCGGCCGCCCGCATCAGGAGCGACGAAATGGGAAAGCCACCTTTTCCGGCATAGCGCGTGAGGGCATTTTCAGAGCCTTGCGGATAATCGAATTCCTGCTGCGCGGTATCGACAAATACCGGTTCATGCTGTAACTCGCCGTAATAGAGTTCGGGCCGGGTCACTTTGAGACTGGGCGTGTTCACGACCGGCGGCATGTCCTGGATCAGATAGACGGGCTGTCCATCCGGGGTAATCTTGCTGACCTCCGCGAGCACCAGACCATAGCCGTGGGTGTAAATGAAATGCGGATTGATCCAGCTCGATTGCGTACCCGGCAGTTGAGTGATGTCCAGTTCGCGCGGCGACAGCAGGACCTGACGGTACTGCGAGTCGATGGTGTAACGGTCCACGTCGGTATCGTGGAATGCATAGTACGGCCGCAGCGCCTGCATCTGGGTGACCGTGTCGTGGAAGGGACGCCAGTCCCAGAGCCGAACGTTGTCAAGCAGAGCGGCATGCTGTTTCACGTCGATCGTCTCGTTCGGATTCGTGTGTACTTCGATTTCCCGAACGTGGGGATCGAGGCCATAGGCGGCTCGTGTCGCCTGGATGTGCGCCTGAATGTAAGGCCGCTCGAGCGAGATTTCGTTCGGCTTGACGAAGAGAGATCCCGCGATGGGCGGTACGAAGAAGAGGAGGACGAGACTCGCTCCGACGACGATGGCGGCTGTCATCCAGCGACGCAGAACAATCAGGGCGGCCCCGGCGATCAGAGCCACGATCACGAGCCAGTAGAGCGGCAACGCGAAATGCTCGTCCGTGTAGTCGATACCGACCATGAAACGGTGCTGGTTCCAGACCATTTCGAAGCGCGCGAGGTAATATCGCGCGGCGAGCGCGATCAGGAAGAATGCGAGTGCGCCGCGCAGGAACCTGGATTCCAGTCCGCCGCTCAGCCGGAAGAAAGACAGGTCGATTGTTCCGTGTTGTATCTCAGGAAGGGAAAATCGCAATTGCCAGCCGCGAGCGACGAGCCAGTAGACCAGGATCGTCAGAATAACGACCGCCAGGATGTAGCCCCGCAAATCCGACCAGAAGGGAAGGTCGAAGAGATAAAACGTGGCCGGCTTCCCGAAGATGGGATCGTGAAATCCGCCTGCGCCGGCAAGAGCGCGGCTCCCTGCGTAGCGAAGCACGGTCCAGTTGTCGATGCTGGCGTCTGCGACCAGAAACGAGACGCCCAGCAGCACCAGCGCCGAAAGCCGGGAGTAAAGGGGGTAATCGCTGACCTGCCCGCCCGCGAAACGCACGGCGCGAGCATGAGCAATCAGCAGAGCGATCCACGAGACGATTGTGCAGAGCACGACCGGGAGGGTCGAGTAAGCGTAGAGGTCGATCCAGGTGTGAACCTGGCCGATTTCGCTCCACCAGGCGTATTCAATGAGAAGAGAGGACAGCCAGTTGGCGCCGGCAAGAGATGCAAACGCAAGGACCACCAGGCCGAAGCAACCGAAGCGCGCGGCGCGGCTCGCGGGTACGCGTCCGCCTATGACTCTCTCTTCCATACGATCTGGCCTCCGACCACCGTGGCCAACTGGCCGCCGCGAAACTTCCGTCCGTGAAACGGGGAGTTGCGGCTTTTCGAGTACGATTGCTGGACGTCATAAGTCCATTCCGTCCCGAGGTCGAAAATCGTGACATCGGCCGGCGCGCCGGGTCGAAGGGTGCCCCGATCTAGCTTCATGACTTTTGCCGGACCGGTGGTGAAGAGTTCCACCATACGCATCAGGCCAATACGGTCTTTGTGGACAAGTTCATCCAGGGAGAGTCCGATGGCGGTTTCGAGTCCGGTGATACCGAACGGACAGCGCTCGAATTCCTGCATCTTCTCGCTGCCCGCGTGGGGCGCGTGATCGGTGGCGATGGCATCCACCACACCGCTGACGATTCCCTCGATAACTGCATCCACGTCATGATCGCAACGCAGCGGCGGCTTCATTTTGTAATTGCTGTCGTAAGAAGCGAGTTCGCGGTCCGTGATGGCGAAGTGGTGAGGAGTCACCTCGCAACTGACGTTCAGTCCTTTGCTCTTCGCGAACGCGACCATCGCGACGGAGCGGGAAGTCGAGAGATGAGCCACATGGAAGCGGGCGCCGGTCAACTCAGCGAGCAGCAGGTCCCGCGCCACCATGACGTCTTCCGAAGCGGATGGAATGCCGCGCAGCCCCAGGCGGACGGATTCCGCGCCCTCATGCATATCGCCGCCGGCGCTGAGGTTCAGATCCTCGCAGTGATCGATCACGGGGATATCGAGTGCGCGCGCCAGTTCCATGGCGCGACGCATGACGCGGGCATTCATCACCGGGCGTCCGTCGTCCGAAATGGCCACGATACCGGCATCGCGCATCGAGCCGATGGCGGCAAGTTCCTCGCCCTGGCTCCCTTTGGTAATGGCGCCGATGGGAAACACGTTCACCGGCGCGACTTCGCGGGCGCGCTGCACGATGTAGCTGGTGACGGTGGCGCTGTCGTTGACCGGAATCGTATTCGGCATGCAGCAGATGGAGGTGAACCCGCCTGCCGCCGCAGCCTTCGCGCCGGTCTCGATGGTTTCCGCGTGCTCGATGCCAGGCTCGCGGAGATGAACGTGAATGTCGATAAAGCCGGGCGCCACAATTGCGCCGGCGGCATTGAATACGGGCGCATCGCCGGCGTTCAGTGACGCGCCGACGGCTTCGATTCGTCCGTTCTGGATCAGGACGTCGGCGACAGCGTCGTGTCCGGAAGAGGGGTCGATGACGCGGCCACCGCGAATCAGAAGTGTGTTCAAGCGAAGATCCTTTCGAGTACCGCCATCCGGACTGCCACGCCGTTCTCCACCTGATTGAGAATCACGGAGCTCTGGCTGTCCGCCACTTCCGAACTCAATTCGCGTCCGCGATTAATGGGGCCCGGGTGCATGACGAGCACATCCGGTTTCGCCAGTTTCAGATGCTCCAGCCGTAATCCGTAGAAACGGAAGTACTCTCCTGCGGCCATGGGGGCTTCGTGCTGGCGTTCGAGCTGCACTCGAAGCATCATGATCACGTCCGCGTCGCGAATCGCTTCCGTCAGGTCGTACGCCAGTCGCACGCCCGGCGCGAGCTTTTCCATGTCGCGCGGCAGCAGCGACGGCGGTCCGCACAGCACTATCTCCGCTCCGAATTTCGAAAGGAGATGAACGTTCGAGCGGGCGACGCGGCTGTGCGCAATGTCGCCGATAATCGCAACGCGCAAGCCGCCGAGACCGGCGCGGTGATCGAGAAT
>DASZUZ010000114.1:0-1641 GCA_035547415.1 Bryobacteraceae bacterium
GAAGTATCGGGAGCGAGAGGAGAGCGGCGCGGGAGCGGCGAGCGCCGACCCGGAGCTTCGCAGGCTGACGCACAGCCAGTACAATCACACGGTTCGCGATCTGCTGGGAGACCAGACTGCCCCGGCAAATCAGTTTCCGCCGGAGGATTTCATCAACGGCTTCCGCAATCAGTCGCGCGGCCAGAGCCTCTCGCCTCTGCTGATCGAAAGCTATAGCGCGGCCGCGGAGCGCCTGGCGCAATCGGCTTTTCGCGGCGGCGATACGCACGGCCTGATCCCGTGCAAGCCCTCGGTACCGTGCCGCGCTCGTTTCGTCCGCGAATTTGGCCTGAAGGCATTCCGTCGTCCGCTCGACGCCGGCGAGCAGAAGCGGTACGAAGCGCTCATGGCGCGCGAGACCGATTTTCTGAAGGGTGCGCAACTGGTTCTGGAGGCGATGCTGCAATCGCCCAACTTCCTCTTCCGGCTGGAAAGCACGCCCGATCCGAAGCTCAAAGCCTTCGCCACGGCGAACCGCCTCTCATATGCGCTGTGGGACACCATGCCCGACGCGGAACTGTTTGCAGCCGCGGCGCGGGGCGATCTTTCGACCGCGCAGGGCGTTGAGAAAGCGGCCCGCCGAATGCTCGATCACCCGCGCGCCCGGGAAGCGCTCAATGAATACGTGAGCCAGTGGCTGCGGTTCGACCGTCTTGTCACGGCGAGCAAGGACCGGCGGAAGTTCCCGCTCTACACGCGCGCGACTGCCATGGCCATGACGGAGGAAGCCCGGACATTCGTTTCCGACCTCGTCTGGAACGATCACGATTTCATGACGCTCTTCACGGCCAATTACGGGCATGTGAACCAGGAGCTGGCGAGCATCTACGGCGTGACCGCGCCGGCAAAGGATTTCGATCGCGTCCCCTTCCCGGCGGGATCCGAACGCGCAGGCATTCTTGGCGAAGGGCTTTTTCTGGCGCTCACGGCGAAGCCGGACGATTCGTCGCCAACGGCGCGCGGCTTGTTCGTACGCGAGCAGTTCCTCTGCCAGCACGTGCCCGATCCCCCGCCCGGCGTGAACACGAACCTGCCGCCGGTAACCGAAGCGAATCCGCAAACCAATCGCGACCGGATGACGGAGCATGCCACGAATCCGGCGTGCGCGACTTGTCACAAGCTGGTGGATCCGATCGGATTCGGTTTCGAGAAGTTCGACGCCGTGGGCGCGCGGCGGGATAAGCTGGCGCTTCAGTTCCGGAGTTCCGGGGCCGCCGAAGGCAGCGAGGGCGGAAAGCGTCGTTTCAGCACGAAGACCATCGAACTGAATCTGAATACGGCCGGAAACGTCGCGGGCATTCCCGATTCGCAGTTCTCTTCTCCCGCCGAACTGGGGACCGTGCTGGCGAAGAGCGCGCAATGCCAGGAATGCGTGGTCAGGCAGTATTTCCGTTACACGGCGGGGCGGGTGGAGACGCCGGCCGACCGCCCGTTGATTCGCAAGGTGTTCGAGGATTTCCGCAATTCGCAGTTTCGATTCAAAGAGCTGATTGTTTCGTTAACGGTACAGAGAGAATTTCCAGGTCAGGAAGGAACCGCTCATGTCGCAGGTAATTACAAACCGCGTTAGAACTTCACGCCGGGCGCTGCTCAAAGGAATGA
>DASZUZ010000115.1:0-3229 GCA_035547415.1 Bryobacteraceae bacterium
ATCGCACAACATATCCACGACAAGCTTGGGCGATTTGTATTCGATGCCGCGCTTGTAATGCCAGTTGCCGATACACGTGTCGGTCTGCCACGCCTTCGGCATGATCCGGTTGGCGACGCCGCGTTCGATATCGAGAGCGCAGGTTCCGGCATCGCAGTCTTCCCGCCGCTTGCTGGTGTAGACGCCTTCCACCCGGCCACCGTGCAGTTTTGTGGTGACGTTATAGAAATGCGACACCAGCTTGTAGCCGATGTCATCGAACGGGATGCCGCCGTCGGTATAGAGCAGATCCGGCTGGTAGTTGTCGATCAGATCTTTGATCCGGAGAAAATACTGCCGCTTCCAGGCGAATGGCGCATTACGGCTCATCGCCTGATTGACCGAACCGCGGCCCGGGACAGGCTTCATGCGATATTCGGGCGGAATATTGTGATAAAGATCGGCGAAAGCAGCATCTGCGCCGTCATACGCAACGCCCGCCAGCGGACCACTCCTATCCGAGCCATGCGAAACCTGGAGCCAGTTGAAACTGTTGGACAGGTGTTCGCTCACCGCGAACCGGAGTCCGTATTTCGCCGCCGCTTTCTTCCAGAGACCGACAATGTCCTTCTTCGGTCCCGTCGCGACCGAGTTCCAGCGTGGCTGGAACCGGGAGTTCCACAGATCGAAATTATCGTGGTGAACTCCCATGCTCATAAAGTACCGGGCTCCGGCTTTCTTATAGAGCGACATCAGGTGATCGGGATCGAACCGGTCGCCCTTCCACATCCGGCAGATATCCTTGTGCCCGAACTTCGAGGGATGCCCGAACGTCGCCACATGATACTTGTACTGCGGACTGTCCTGAATGTAGATATTCCGGGCGTACCAGTCTCCGTCTTCGGCTGCCGATTGCGGTCCCCAGTGAGCCCAGATGCCGAACTTCGCGTTCTGAAACCAGAGAGGAATCTCGTATGACTTCAACGCTTCCGCCGAGCCGGAAAACGGCCCTTTTTCAATCCCGGGAAGCGTGTCCTGCGCCGCGGTTTTTCGCGGGAGGATGAGCCCTGGCGCTGCGGCCAGGACGGCGATGGCGTGACGCCGGTTCATTCAGTGCGGCCTCCTCATGCTGGATTGGCGGACGACCAGTCGAGGTTCAAGAAGAATCGTCTTCGCCTTCTGCGCTGTCTTCGATTCTATAAGGCTGAGCGCCAGTTTCGCGGCGCGCTCGCCGATCGCGACGCTGTTCTGATCGATCGAGGTGAGCGGAACGCGCAGAAAATCGGCGTGCCGGATATTTCCGCTGCCCACGATCGCCACGTCTTCCGGGATGCGCAGGCCCGCCTCGAGCACCGCCTTCATGGCATTCAACGCCGCCGGGTCGTTAAAACAGAACACCGCATCGGGCGGCTCGGCCAGCGCGAGGAGTTCCTTCATGGTGGCGTAGGCCGCATCATCCGACGCATCGCCCGATTCATCGCTGCCGCGGATGTACTCGGGCCGGACCGGGAGCGAGTGTTTTTCGAGCGCCCGGCGATATCCGTCCAGACGGCCGAGCGCCGGACTCAGGCCTGTTCCATAAATGGCGGCAATACGCCGGCATCCGGATTCGACCAGATGCTCGGTCGCCATGAAGCCAACGGACTGGTCGTCGACACCGACGAAATTGGCATCGAGATGGCCAACACGTCGATCGATCAGAACGTAAGGGATATTCTGCTCGTCGATGCGCCGGAAACTGGCGAGATCCGTCTGGGTGGTGGCGACGATCAGCGCGTCCACGCGGCGGGCCAGCAACTGCTCGATCTCCTGCTGTTCGAGTTCGGGGTCTTCTTCGGAAGTGGCGATCACGAGCCCGTAGCCCTTCTTCCGAAAGACGTTGGTGAGACCCTTGGCGACTTCGCCGAAGAACGAGTGGAGCAGGCCAGGAACGACGAAGCCGACGATGAACGAGCGGCCGGTCACCAGGGCTCGCGCAGCCAGGTTCGGGCGGTAATTCAGATCCCGCATGCGCTGGAGGACACGGGCGCGCGTTTCTTCGCTGATGTCGTCGTGATTGCGAAGAGCTTTCGAAACGGTTACCACCGACACGCCCAGATCGCGGGCGATGTCCTTCATCCGAACCACAGCCATGATGGCTAAATTGTAGCGATACGCAACGCGAGCCGCCCCGGACGGGGCATCACGGCAGAGGACAACTCTCCCGTCGGCCCCCGGAATTGGCTTTGGATCGCCGCGCGAAAGCCAATTATTGGCTTTCATTGGCTTCTGAGTGGCTTTCCCAAACCCAATTCAGATGTTTTGTTTTCAGCAGCATCGATGGAAATCGGGTTTGGAAAAGCGCATTTTTTTATTTCGCCGCGCCGGAGCGCCAGATCTTCGCTGTCGAACATGGTTCACCTTCCTGACAGAAGCATGGCGCCACGGCCGCATCCACCAACCGTAAGGGGTTTGTTTTCAACGAAAAGTTGCTGTGACCGGGATACAGGTATCATCCATAGTTGGATTCTCCTGAACCGGCAAGGCCCTATCGGGGCCGATTCGCTCCTTCGCCGACCGGCCCCCTGCATTTCGGATCGCTCGTGGCGGCCGTGGCGAGTTACGTGGACGCGAAGGCCCATGGCGGGCAGTGGCTGGTACGGATGGAGGACATCGACCAGCCACGCTGCGTTCCCGGCGCGAGCGACGATATCCTGCGCACGCTCGAGCGATACGGGCTCGAGTGGGACGAGGCCGTGGTGTTTCAGAGCCGGCGCACGGCGCTTTACGAGACCGCGCTCGAAGAACTGAAACGGCGGGGATACGCCTATCCGTGTACGTGCTCGCGGAAGGCGATCGAATCGGGAGTGTATCGGGGGACCTGCCGCGGACGACGCGGCGCGCCGGAAGGCCCGTGCGCCTGGCGGGTGCGGGTGGAAAATTCGGTGGTTGCGTTCGAGGATCGTCTGGCCGGGTTACAGGGCCAGAATCTCGCAAGGGAGGTGGGGGATTTTGCGGTGAAGCGGGCGGACGGGTGGTTTGCCTATCAACTGGCCGTGATTGTGGACGACGCCGACCAGGGGATTACCGATGTGGTTCGCGGGGCCGATCTGCTCGATTCGACGCCGCGCCAGATCTGGTTACAACGGCTGCTGGAGTATGAGACGCCGCACTACATGCACGTACCGGTCGCGAAGAATGCGGCGGGGGAGAAACTGAGCAAGCAGACGCGGGCTCCGGGGTTACGGGTGGAGAATGCGGCGGCGGAGAT
>DASZUZ010000116.1:0-5619 GCA_035547415.1 Bryobacteraceae bacterium
ATTACAGCCGACGCAGGCGGTCAGGTCGATCGCCATGCCCCACGCGTAGCCTTTGTATTCCCACTGCTGCGGGAAAATGGTCAGGCCTTTCGGAGCGGTTTCGCTTTCCTTCTCGGCGAACAGCGGATCCTTCTTATACTCCTCGAGCGACGCCGCCTTTACCGGCTCACGTCCTTCCATCGCGAAGTGGTGCTGCACGGCGGCGAGCCGGAAGCGCTCGCCGAGTTTGCGTACCTTCGCTCCGCGCGCGAAATAAGGATTGGCAAGAGTGCGCAACGGGTAGACATCGAAACCCGCGCCATTGCCCGCTCGTCCCGATCGCTGACGCCCGTAGCCCAGACTGAGCGCAATCGAACCGTCGGTCTGACCGGGCACCCGCCACACAGCGCCCAGAACGCTCGCCCCATTGACGGAGACTTCCACGCGGTCTTCGTCTTCCACGCCCAGGTCCTTCGCGGTCTTCTCGCTGAGCAGAACAGCATTATCCCAGGTCAGACGCGTGATCGGACGGGGTAACTCCTGCAACCACGTGTTATTGCCGTAGCGCCCGTCGAGAATATACGGATCGGAGTGGAAGGAGACATCGTAGCCCTCCGCTGAACCCGACTCGGCAGCGGCAGGCGGAACCAGCTTCGCCGTGACATTGACGCCTGGAAGCGCCGAATCTTTCACGAAGCCATCATGAACGGAGCGTTTCCACCACGTTTCATAATCATTTCCGGAGTGCTTCGACTGCCAGTAGTCGCGCACAATCTGATAGCCGGATTTCTCTGGAGTTTCGGTGAACGCAATCAGCAGTTCATGCGCCGATTTCCCACCGTACAACGGAGCGATCAGCGGCTGCATGATCGTGACGGTGCCGTCGTGGGCGGGAGCATCGCTCCATTGCTCAAAGGCGTGCGTTTCCGGTACGACCCACTGACACAGTGCCGAGGTCTCATCGTCGTAAAGACCGAGGCGGATCCGCATCTTTGCCATCTGGATCGCGCCCTTGAAATTAACCTCGGGCGGCGCCGTGTAGACCGGATTTCCGCCAAGGACCAGCAGCAGGTCAACCTGATTCGAATTCAGATCCTGGACCAGAGCCCGGAGATCGGCCCATTGATCGACCGGCTTCGGCTCGAGTGAAGCAGTGAAGGTGACGGTCTTGCCGTTGTTCTCAAGAACCTGATTGATGTAATGGACCAGCGCGTGAATTTCGGGAGACTGGTCATCGCCCGCAATTACGATCGACTTGCCTTTAGCGCTTTGCAGGTCCTTCACGAGCGCTTGCGTGAACTTGTCCCCCGCGGCGCCGCCCGTGAGCGCGCCGGCAAGGGAACGAACAAATGAAGTGAGTTCCGACGGCTTGATGGCGAGCCGGTGATCCGCCTTCCCGCCGGTGGAAGTAGGCGTCGTTTCGACAGCGTAGAAGCGGCTTTGACTCTGGTTCCCGCCGCGCACGACACGCCGCGAAGCAAAATCGCGCGCATACCGGACGCCACCGGGTCCGTTGCCCAGGAAGTTGGAATCGATCGAGAGGACAACGTCCGCCTGATCGAATTTGTAGACCGGATTAACGACCTGACCGAAAGCCTGCTGCGATCCCATGCGACGGCCATGGCCGGTGGGCTCCCACTGGTACCACTTCGCGCCGGGATACAGCTTGAGAACATCCTGAAGCTGCGCAAACAGCGTTGGCGACGTTACCGTCTCCGTCAGAATCCGGATTCCCGCGCCATTCTTCGCCCGTTGCTTCTCGAGAGCACCAAGGAAACTTTGGAGGAATGACGGATAAGAGCGAATCTCTCCGATGTAGTTGACCGTCTGCACCCTGTCCGGATCGTAGAGGCCAAGAACGGATGCCTGTGTCGGCACGTCCGCCCCGCCCATGCTGGCAGGATGCTGAGGGTTTCCTTCTACTTTTGTCGGACGGAATTCGTGGCTCTCGACAAGAACAGGATTGGCAATGCCGCTGACAGGGAAAGCGGTCGCGTAATACAGGGGCTTGCCGGGGAGCAGTTTTTCGGGCTCCTCGACGTAGGGCACGATGTATTCCGTCGGCTGCTTGGTACAGGCCGATAGGCCCGCGAGCGCGAGTGACGCGCCCATGATCTTCAGGAAGTTGCGGCGGCCATCGTCGTCGATCCAGTCGGCGGCCTGACGGGGAAACTCGCGATGGAGGTACTCTCGGAAGCCTTCTGTAGAGAAGAGTTCATCCAGACTGCGCCAGTAGCCGGCTCCCTTTGCGCGCTCCAGCTTCTTCTGAATGATCTCAAGGTTCAATGAATCGCTTTGTTCACTCATCGCGCTATCTGTGGCAGGTCCAGCAGGTCTCCAGCTTCTGAATGTGATACTCCTTCACCAGCTTTGGCCCCAGTACTTCCTGCGGCTCCGCCGGCTCGTAACCCATTTTGGTGACGAACTCGCGGGGACGCACATACTTCTCGGGGTTGCGGTGACAGTCGAGGCACCAGCGCATCTGCAGGGATGACTGCTGGTACATCAGTGGCATCGTATCCACTCGTCCGTGGCATGTTTCGCAGCCGACGCCTTTTTTGATGTGGATACTGTGATTGAAATAAACGAAGTCAGGCAGGTCGTGAACTTTGGTCCAGCGAATGGACTCATTCGTCCGGTAGCTTTCGCGAACCGGCTCCAGCGTGGGGCTGTTAATCCAGATCTGCGAATGGCAGTTCATGCAGGTCTTGGTGGGGGGAACCATCGCGTGCGGAGAGTTATCGACGCCCGTGTGGCAGTAACGGCAATCAATCCCCATCGAGCCGACGTGGTGGGCGTGGCTGAATGGAACCGGTTGTTCCCGCGCGTCGCCCTGGCGAGTCGCATATCTGGAATCTGCAATCAATTCGAAAAGCGCTCCACCGAGGCCGCCGATTGCGAGCACGGCCACAACGATACTCGTGCGAGCCATCGAGTTCGCGGTGCGTTTGAAGATCTGAGGCATTGCGGTTTGCTATTCAGCTCCCAACTTGTACCAATGGCGTAGCAAGGCTCGCCGGGCCTGATGCTGTGACAGGGTTTGATTCGGCCAAACCGATATTATGTCCTATCACACTCATTTTCCAAAGCACGTCCTTGGCGGGCGCGCTTGAAGGACAACCGAAAACACTCCTCGGGACCATTTCATGCACAGGTCCGGAGGGACGTGGGGTCGGTTCATGTCGAACGGAAATCCTAGTATACGGCCATGGGTTACGCGGAGACGCGGAAGGGTGTGAAGAACGAACCTTTTTCACCGGACAAGGCCATTTTCCGCGTCTTCGGGCCGGGTTTCAGCGCCGCGGCCCACTAACAATTTCATCGCTGCTTCGTCCAAGGGTCAGTTATTACGGCGCCCCATCGGCCTGAACACAGGCAGAGAGGCGCCGGCATTTCCCCTCAACAGCAACGCCGGAATTCCGGCGGGAGGACGAGTATGCGCACCGTGATTGCGCTCGCGCTCTTTCTGTATCCGTTGGCGGGTTTCGCCGACGGGGACTGGCCCGCAAGTCATCAGAAAGGAAAACAGGCCTTCAGCCACTCCGATTATTCCGGGGCGGCGTCAACCTTCGAGTTCTGCTGGCCACTGGCGCGGACGGCGCTGGAGCAAGCCATCACAGCCAACGATCTCGGTCTCTCCTTACACGCGCTCGGGCGGGAACTCGAAGCGCGTGGCTGGCTGGGGCGCGCCTACGATCTGTGGGCCGCGATGCCCTCTCGCGCTCTGGATCTGGCCGAGACCGCGCTGGGGCTGGTAAACGTCTCCCGCGCGCTCGGCGATTTCAGCGGCGCGGAGCAAATTCTGCGGCGGATTCTCGCAATGCCGTTTGACGACGCGGAACACCGCGCCGCACTGCTGAACACGCTGGGCGACATGCTTCGCGAGCAGGAACGAAACAGCGAAGCGGACGGGCAGTTTCGGGAGGCGATCGCGCTCAAAGGAATTTCGCGCGAACGGCAACTCGAAGCCACGCTCGGACTCGCCGATCTTGCGCGCAAAGCCGGAAATCGCGCGGAAAGCGAAATGCTTTGGAATCGCGCCGCGCTGCTGGCCCGGGAAACGCGTTCAATCAAGCTGGAGGCCGTGGCGCTGCGCGGTCTAGGCCTCACGAGATCGGACGGCGGCGACTATCCGACAGCTGAATCTCTGCTGCGCCGCTCACTGGCCATGCTGGAACCCTATGCTGGCGAAGATCCGGAACAGGTGGCCTCCGCATTGGGCTGTTTAGCCGGTCTTTACCGGCGGCAGAAAAAGCTCTCTCTGGCGGAAGATGCGCTGCTCCGCGCGATCGAACTCGACAAAAGGAACGCTGGCGAAGAACATCCGCAAACTGCCCTGCTCCGCGAACTTCTGGCGGAACTCTATTCGGCCGAAAAACGGTTCGATGACGCCGGGGAGAACGCCGCGAAAGCCTACGTTTCGATGAGAAAGAGTTTCGGTGAAAACTCTACGGCAGCCGCGGCCGCGCTGGCTACCGCGGCACTCGTGAACTATCGCCAGAAGCGCCTTGAAACCGCCGCCGAACAATATTCCTCCGCACTTTCCACGATCCGCGCGAACAACGCGGCGATGAACGACGCTACCGCCGAAATCGCCTCGCATTACGCGGCGGTGCTTGCGGCGCTTCACCGGAATGCCGAAGCCAGGCGAATTCAGGCGGAACTCAAATCGTTCGGCTGGAAGTAAGGCTCTTTTCAATCCTGAGTGAATCCTCTGTCTTTGGCCGATCGCTTGCATTCGCTTGCGGCGTGAGGCGCCGCGCTGGCATGTCGAGGGCGCGTTGAGACCTGCCTCGCGCCGCCCGCTTCACATCCAGGAGTTTTCGTGCGCAGCTTTGGCGCTCTGGTAATCGTTTTGTCTCTTGCAATGGTCGAGGGAAAAGCAGACGAAGCCGCGGCCGACTTTATCCATCAGGCCCGCGCTTTTCGCGAAAAAGGGGATTATTCACGCGCTGAACAGGTACTTCGGGCGGGGATCGAAGCGACCGGGAAGGCTTCGACGGAAAATAACCGGCTCGCCGAACTCCCGTTCCTTCTGAATACGCTTGGCGATCTGCTCCGGGAGGAGAATCGCGGCGCCGAAGCTCGAGCGCTGTTTGAACGCGCACTGGGAAGTCGCGAGGCCTCCTGGCAGCAAAAATTCAGCGCGCTCATGGGCATCGCCGATATCGAGCGGATGGCGCGCTCCTGGCCGGAGAGTATCGGGCATTGGAACGAGGCTGCGGAACTCGCGCGTCAGCATGGCGATCCCACGGTGGAGGCCTTCGCACTCCGCGGACTGGGAGATACCTGGCTCGATCAGGCGGATACAGCGCGCGCCGAACCGCTCCTGAAGCGCGCGTTGAGTGTGCTCGAACGCTCTCCATCCGTGACCCCGGAGCGACTGGCTATCGCGATCGATTCGCTGGCCGCCTTGTACCGCGCGGAGAACAAGCTTCAATTGGCCGAGCAACTGTGGATGAGGGAACTGACGATAGACAGAACTGCTGTTGGCGAGAACCATCCACAAACAGCCATCGTCAAAGGCAGGCTCGCCGACGCGCTATCCGTGATGGGCGATTACGACAGCGCAAAGCACTACGCCGCCGAGGCTGTGGATTCGATGAAATCTCATTTCGGCGATGACTCGATGGCCACAGG
>DASZUZ010000117.1:0-1609 GCA_035547415.1 Bryobacteraceae bacterium
GTCCTTGCCCTCGAAATCGAATGTCACGCAGCCCGCCTCCTCGGCGATGATCTTCAGGGGCGCGAGATCCCAGGGCTTCGCCTGCGCCTCGATCCAGGCGTCCGCCCGGCCGGTGGCGAGCAGCATGGCATCCAGACACCCGCCCATGCTCCGCACGGTCCAGAATTCGGAAATCCAGTTCACCAGGTCCTTGGCGAACGGGTAGCGGTGCATGAAGCCGAGACCGTTCACGCAGAGGAGCGCCTCGTTCTTCTTTTCGATCGTGGATGCATGAACGCGACGTCCGTCCCAGTAAGCGCCTTCCCCCTTCGCGGCCGAAAACATTTCGTGCGTGGCCGGGAAATAGGCGTGTCCCGCCACGACGGATCCATTTTCTTCGAGGCCAATCAACACGCTCCACGCGCGCGTGCCGCGAATGAAGTCGCGAGTGCCATCGATCGGGTCAATGATCCAGCGGCGGCCGTTCGTCGATTCCTGCATCGCGCCTTCTTCGCCCAGCAGGCCGTCCTCCGGAAATGCGGCGCGCAGTTGCTCGACGATGAGCTTTTCGCATGCCTTATCCGCTATCGTGACCGGCGACTCGTCGGCCTTCGACTCCACGCCGATATTGCCTTCGCGGATCTTCAACGCCAGTTCTCCCGCCTTGCGCGCGATGTCGGCTCCAATAGTCAATTCTTTGTCGTATGGCATCTGCTAATACCAGACTACACAGCGGCGCTGATAAAATGGCGCTGATGGAGAATTTCCGGGAGTTCGAGGCGGGGCCCGATCCGTTTGGCCGCACGTGGCGCGCGTATTTCAAGTATCTGCAGACGGCGATTTCGATCCGTCACAGCGATTCGGTCGACGTATGTTATGTCGTGGACAACGGCGAAGAGACCGTGAAGAAGATCGTCGTGATTCCTCACGCCGATCTGCGTGCCTACGCCGAGCGGACTGGCCGCAAAATCAGTGACTCGTGGTGTTCGCGGATCGCGGTTCTGAAGCTGCGCCACGCGATCGAGACGGCCGAGGATCTCGAAAAGGAGTATCTGCAGGTGACGCCGCGCGAGATCCAGGAATACGACGCCGCGATTCAGACTTGGGAAGAAGAGTGGCTGAAGAGCCACAAAGCCGCTTAGTGGATTCCCGATGACTCGCCGCGACTACCTTGCGCTTTCGGGGGCCGCGTTCGCCGCGAGCGCGCTCCCGGCGCGCTCCGACGACGGTGAGGTCATGCTGCAGGACGAAGTCGTTCGCCTGCAGCTGAAACATAAGTGGACGACGGTCATGTCGTCTTCCGATTACCGCGATACGCTCCACGTGCAGTACGGCCGCGACGGGCTGGTCGGGTATGGCGAAGGCGCGCCTATTCCGCGATACAACGAGACGCCGCAGTCCGCGAAGTATGCGGTCGAGATCGTGCGTGGTCTCCTCGAGCAGAGTGACCCGGCGCAGTTCTCGAAGATCATGGCGGAGGTCTTCCGCCGGATTGACGGTCAGTACGCCGCGAAATCGGCGATCGATATCGCGCTGATGGACTGGACCGGCAAAAAACTCGGCGTTCCGCTGTACAGGTATTTCGGACTCGATCCGAAAGATGCGCCGATCACGACGTTTTCCATCGGGA
>DASZUZ010000118.1:0-8378 GCA_035547415.1 Bryobacteraceae bacterium
CTGGTAACGACGGCATGGTGGGACGATATCTGGCTCAACGAGGCTTTCGCCACCTGGATGGAACGGAAGCTCATCGCGGAGTGGAAGCCGGAGTGGCAGACGCGCGTCGCCGATGTCTCGGAGAAGTTGTTCGCCGCCGAACAGGACAGACTGATCTCCGCCCGCAAAATCCGCCAGCCCATCCTTTCGAAAGACGACATCAATAACGCCTTCGATGCCATCACGTATCAGAAGGGCGCCTCGGTCATTGGAATGTTCGAGAACTGGATGGGGCCGGACGAGTTTCGCAAAGGCGTTCAGGCGTATCTGAAACAGTATTCGTACCGGGCCACCACTGCGGGCGATTTTCTGGATTCTCTGAGTTCATCGAGCAAACGCGACGTCACAAAAGCTTTTTCCACGTTTCTGAACCAGGCTGGCGTGCCCATCGTTTCCGTCGCGCTCGACTGTAAAGGCGATAAGCCGGTTCTCCACGTGACACAGAAGCGTTTTCTTCCCCTGGGTTCGAAGGGCTCGGCTGATCGGGTCTGGCGCGTTCCTCTCTGCTTTCGCTACGGAACCGGAACCGCCGGTCAGAGCCAGTGCGCGCTGATCGCGGAGCCTTCGCAGACGGTCAGCCTCGAGGGCGCGAAAGGCTGCCCCGCCTGGGTGCAGGCGAACGACAATGCCCTTGGGTACTATCGGGTTGACTATCAGGGCAACCTGCTCGGCGCGCTGACAGCCGGTGACGTGCAAAAGCGTCTTCCTGCGCCGGAGCGCGCGGAATTGATGGGCAATGCCCAGGCGCTCGCGACCGCCGGAAGGCTGCCTGCCGCGGATGCGCTGGGTCTCGTGGAGACATTCCACAACGACCCCGAACGCTACGTGCTGCAGACTGCGATGACCCTCGCTCTCGCGCCCCGCAGTTCGCTTGTCCCCGCTACCCTTCTGCCGAACTATCGCCGCTTCCTGCTGAAGAATTTCGGAGCCCGCGCCCGTGAACTCGGATGGACCCCGAAGCCCGGCGAATCGGACGATACGCGGCTGCTCCGCCCGCAACTGGTCCGTCCCGTAGCGACATGGGGCGGCGACCGGCAACTGGCTTCTGAAGCGCAGTCGCTGGCCGCGAAATGGCTGATGGATCACTCTGCCGTCGACCCGAATATGCTGACGGCGGTTCTGGGCACCGCGGCCTTTTACGGAGATAAAGCGCTGTTCGACCAATATCTGGCGGCGTTCCGGAAAACGAGCGACCGGCAGATTCGGCAGAGCCTCCTCAGCGCGATGAGTTCGTTCCACGGTCCCGCCGCCATTGAGGCGGGAATGAACGCGCTGATCGCCGGCGATATCCCGTTCATGCAGGGAGCAAACCTGCTGTTCGCCGGACAATCGGAGGCCGCCACGCGAAAGCTGCCCCTCCAGTTCCTTCGAACCCATTGGGAACGGGTCATTGCCAGGATGCCGACTGGCGGCGGCTTCGACTTCGGCGCGGAACTGCCGAACGTCGGAGCTTCTTACTGCGACGCCGCCTCCCGCGACGAACTGAAGCGCTTCTTCGCGACGAACGTGGATCGATTCGTCGGCGCTCCGCGCGCGCTCGACCAGACGATCGAGGCGATCGATCTGTGCATCGCAAACAAAGCGGCGCAAGGGCCGGGCGTCGCGGCCTTTCTGGCGAAATACTAAGGCTGGCGCAACTGCGCGATTACCGGCGCCAGTTTCGCCTGAAGCGCCTCTTCGTCGCGCGTCTCGCACTCCCAGATTTCGAACACGCGCCAGCCCTGCGCCTGCAGCTCCGCGCGGTTACGCTTGTCTCGTTCGACATTCGACCGCCGCTTCTCGGCCCAGAAGTCTTTGTTCGTCGCGGGAGCCGGCTTCCCGTACTTGCAGCGGTGCATGTGCCAGAAACATCCATGTACGAACACCACGGCGTGCGCTCGCGTGAACACGAGGTCGGGCTTTCCGGGCAGATGCTTGCCCTGAAGCCGGTATCGCAACCCCGCCGCATGCAGAATTCTCCGCACCCGCATCTCGGGCTTCGTATCCCGGCCCCGAATGCGGGACATATTAAAACTGCGTTGTTCAGGTGTAAGGACGTCGGTCACGGGACAGCCTCGCCCGGAGGTCTGCTGTCATGATATCGGCTCGTCAGGTCGGGGACTGAACGGTGGGCCCGACTACATCTTCTGAACGATCGTGTTCGAGAACCCCAGGGTCTTCAGCCGCGCTTTTGCATCCGCAATCTGCACGGTCTGGTGATACGGACCCACCAGCACGCGATACAGTCCCTCTTTCGGACTCGCCACGATGATCGCCGGTAGACTGCGCTCGCGGAGCGTCCGGACCATCGCCTCGGCGTCCGATCGCGGCAGGGCCGCTACCTGGACATAGGACGCGCCGGATTCCGGGGCGGACGCCTCGCTCACCGGCTCGGACTTCATTGCCGCCGGTGGAGGCGCCGCGCCCGCATCCTGCGCGGGTCTCGTCTCCACGGGCGCCTCCGCTGGCTGGCCTTCCGCCGCCGGCGGATTGGCCGGAACTGCGGCGGAACTATCTGGCTGCGCATCGCTGGTTTCGCGGGGAGGCTCGGGTTGCTGGCGTTTTGTGGAGCCCGTCCCGGACGCCGCGCCTGCATCGTCTCCGGTGCCCGTAAGTGCGCCTTTGAGGGTATTCCCCCGCACCATGTACCCCATCGCGAAGAACACGCCACAAAGCGCCACCACCACGAAAAATAAGCTGATCAGTTGCTTGTTTCCGAGCACAAGTTCCTTTTCGCCGTCGGTCTGCGTCATGATTGCGATCTGTTTACCTCGTCGTGCCGGACTTGACTGATGATATCCGCGAACCCTTTCAGGATATCGATAGGCAGCGGGAAAACGATGGTCGTATTTTTCTCGGCCCCGATTTCCACCAGAGTCTGCAGATAGCGTAGCTGGATCGCCGCTGGTTGTCTCTGGATCACTTCCGCCGCCATGCCTAATTTTTCCGCTGCCGAGTACTCGCCTTCGGCGTGGATGATCTTCGCCCGGCGTTCGCGTTCCGCCTCGGCCTGCCGCGCGAGTGCCCGAATCATCTGCTCCGCCAGATCCACCTGCTTGACCTCCACCATCGTGACTTTGATTCCCCACGGGGAGGTATGCCGGTCGAGCAGGGATTGCAGCCGGATGTTCAGGGATTCGCGCTGGCTCAGCAATTCATCCAGTTCCACTTCGCCCAGCACGCTCCGCAGTGTTGTCTGCGCCAGTTGCGATGTTGCGTAAAGGAAGTTCGATACCTCCACGACCGCCAGTCTTGGCTCGACGACGCGAAAGTAAATGACCGCGTTGACCTTCACGCTCACGTTATCGCGCGTGACCACATCCTGCGGAGGAACCTCGATCGTGTCGACGCGCAGAGAAACCCGTACCATTCGATCGAGCGGCGAAAAAACCAGGATCACCCCTGGTCCTTTGGCTTGCGGCAGCAGGCGCCCGAGCCGGAAGATAACTCCCCGCTCATACTCCGCCAGTATCTTGATCGAGGAGATCAGATACATCACAATAACAGCAATCAGTACAAGAACGGGAATCTCCATGTCGTTTACGAATCCTCTCTCTCGGTCTGTTCGACGCGTAAAGTCAGCCCGTCAACGCCGGTGACCCGCACCGGCCTCGACGGCGGGATCCGCGAGTCCGCCCGCGCATTCCAGTATTCTCCCCGAATCAGGATCGTTCCCGCCGGATTCAGTTCCGCGACCGTTGAGCCGATCTGACCGATCATCCCTTCCACGCCGGTGACTACTTTGTTGCGGCGCGCACGGACGGCGATGGAGAGAAGAAACGTTGTGATCAGCGCAAACGGTACGCTCACGGCAAGCGCCGTAGTCCAGCGGATGCGCAATTCGGGAAGAGTCGTATCGATCAGCAGGATGGCGCCGAGTGTCATCGCGGCCGCGCCGCCCAGCGTGAGTACGCCATGCGTCACGAACTTCGCTTCAAGCGCGAAGAATACCAGCGCGAGAATCATCAGCGCCGCGCCGAGCCAGTCGATGGGAAACATCGCCAGCGCGGTGAGGCCGAGAAGAACCAGAATCGACCCGATCACTCCCGGCGCGACCATGCCAGGGTTCGAGAACTCCGCGTAGATACAAACGGCGCCGAGCACCAGCAAAAGCAGCGCTATGTTCGGGTCCGCAATCCCGCGCAGAACTCGCTGCCGCAATGACAGCGGATAGGGCGTAATCTGCGCCTGCGCGAAATGGAGCGTCTCGCGTTGCCCGTCAAAGCGCGTAATCTCGCGGCCGTCCAGTTGTTTCAGCAGCAAGGCGGGGCTGGATGCGATGAGATCGATCAGATGAAGGTCGAGAGCCTCGCGGTCCGTATACGACACGCTTTGACGGACTGCCTTTTCCGCCGCATCCTGATTTCTGCCGCGATGCGTCGTGATGGCGCGCATCAGCGCGGCTGCATCGTTTTCGGCCTTCTCTTTCATCACGGGATCCATCTGGCCGCCCCCCAGCGCCACCGGATGCGATGCGCCCGTGTTGGTTCCGGGCGCCATGGAGGCGATGTCGCCGCATTCCAGCAGAAAGAACCCCGCCGATGCCGCGCGCGCGCCCGACGGGCCGACCCACATAATTACCGGAACGGGAGAATGAAACACTTCCTCCACGATGCTGCGCGTTGCATCGAGCAGACCTCCCGGCGTATTGATTCGAATGAGGACGGCATCGGCGTGTTTCTGTTGCGCCTGACGAATCGCCGCCCCGACAATATCCGCCGTAACCGGATGAACGATTCCCTCGATGTCGACCGTGACAACGCGGCTTCCGAAGCATGGCTGCGGAGCGGCGCTGAACAGAATCGCCACAATCGTGACAAGGGTACGCAAACGTTAATCACTATACCTCCGGTCGCGATGCTTTTGCCGCCGCCCTGAATGTCCTTCACTTATGGGATGAATAAAACGTTTTTTCGCGGGAATGTAACTTTGCTGGCTTATAATCAAAGGGTTAGTAACTATGCCCAAAAAGCAATCCAGCACTCAGACAGGCGTGACAGGCGCGGCTCCCGCGCGTGTCGCAAAGCCCCGAACCCCCCGCGTCAAATCAGCAAAGCACAGCAAGTCCACCCCGCTGGAGCAATCGAACACGCCGATCGAATTAGTCGAAGTAGTAGTGGAAGAGCCGCCGGTAGTTATCAACGAGGAAATAACGATACTCGCACCGGTTATCGTCGAGCCCGCGCCTGCTGAAGATCCGCATGCTGAAATCGCGAAGATCGCCTACGGTTATTGGGAGGCGCGCGGGTACCAGCCCGGTGATCCGCAGGAAGACTGGATCCGCGCCGAACGCGAGTATCGCAGTCGTCTGGCGGAGTAAGGAGTTGTCAGTACTTCCGAAGGATCGCCAGTAAGCGTCCCTGTACCTGCACTTCACTGGCTGGAACGCGAATCGGACTCATCGCCGCGTTGGCGGGCTGCAGCCGGATCATGTTGCCCGGCTCCCGATAGAAACGCTTCAAGGTGGTTTCGAGGCCGCCGACGAGCGCCACCACGATATCCCCGTCGTGCGCATCCTGAGCATTCTCGACGAGGATCATGTCGCCTTCGCAGATATGATCCTCGACCATCGAATCCCCGCGCACTCGCAAGGCGTAGGTGTCCTTCTGCCCGATGAAATCGGCGAAGCTCAGGCTGGCTTTTTCGTCCCATGTCTCCACCGGCTGACCGGCGGCGATCGTTCCAAGAACCGGCACCTCGAGCGAGTGCTCCAGATGGCTGCGCCTTTGCTCCTGCAGATAGCGCGGAGCGACTTCGACAGACCGGCTCTGGTTGTGGCTTCGATGCAGATAGTTCTTTGTCTGCAGCGCGGAGATGTGTTTGTGTACGGTCGCGATGGAAGCCAGATCGAGTCCCCGAGCGATCTCCTCGTAGCTGGGACTGTACCCGTTCTCGACCTGATAGGCCGCAATGAAGTCGAGCACTTCCTTTTGCCTGCGAGTGAGCGCCATTTGACGATATGTTAGGCGAATAAAAGGAGAAATGCAAGTTTGGGGCCACGCCGGGAGCGCCCCGGCTTGCTCACCTGGCCTTCTTTCACTTCACTGCTTTCGGCGCGATCAAAACTGTCCTGAACTTCAGTTCACGGAAATCGCACACCCGGCAACGATAAGGCTGAAGGAAAAAAGAAACCAGGTGCTCGAACCCGTTCCGGAGGCGGGATCGTCGGAGGTCGTAAGAACCGCACCGCGCGCAGGCATTGGCGAACATCATAAGGCGCGTCAGCCGGTAGATCCACTACCGGCTATCGCTTACCAGATTACTCTCTTTTGCTGCATTCGGCTCCGGGGGGACGCACGATACTGGAATTTGAAACGTGTTCTGTTACTCGCGGCGACCACCGGTTATCAAATGCAGTCCTTCGCGAACGCCGCGCGGAAGCTCGGGATCGAATTGTCTCTCGCGACCGACCGCTGCCACATTCTCGATGATCCCTGGCGAGACGGCGCGATTGCTGTCCGCTTCGATGATTCCGGGCCCTCGGTTCAGGCGATCTGTGACGCGGGGGAACGCACTCCGGTCAGCGGTCTTGTCGCCGTAGCCGACCGGCCAGTCATCCTCGCCGCCCGCGCGGCCGCACAACTCGGCCTCGAGTGGCATCCGGAGCCGGCCGTGGTCGCCTGCCGCAACAAACACCGGATGCGCCAGTTGTTCGCAACTGCGGGACTCCCGGTCCCCGCTCATGCGGTTTCCCCTCTGAGCGCCGGTCCGGAAGCCCTCGGCGCCGGCGCCGGGTACCCCTGTGTTCTCAAGCCGCTCGGGCTTTCGGCCAGCCGGGGTGTCATCCGGATAAACAATCCGGAAGAGTTCGCTCCTGCATTCGAGCGCATCCGGCGCATTCTCGATCAGCCGGAAATCCGGCGCCTTGGCGAAAGCTGGAACCGCGACGTCCAGGTCGAGCAATATATCCCGGGACGCGAGTTTGCTCTCGAAGGCGTCATGACGCGGGGCGAACTGATAACCCTGGCCATATTCGACAAGCCCGACCCGCTCGAAGGCCCCTTTTTCGAAGAAACCATTTACGTGACGCCGTCGCGCCAGCCGGAACCGGTCCGGCGGGCGATTGTCGATACGTGCCGGCGGGCAGCGGCCGCGCTGGGTCTGTGGCACGGCCCGGTCCATGCGGAAATGCGTGTAAACGAGCGCGGGGTCTGGATGCTCGAAATCGCTCCACGGCCCATTGGCGGCCTCTGTGCGCGCTCTCTCCGGTTTCGCGCGTCCGGTCATGATCTTCCGCTCAGTCTGGAAGAAGTGCTGCTCCTTCACGCAATCGGCCGGATGCCGCGCGACCTGGCGCCCGCCACTGAAGCGTCGGGAGTCATGATGATTCCCGTTCCGGCTCCCGGTGTTCTCCAGTCCGTCTCTGGTATGGACAGGGCCGGCGCTGTCCCGGGCGTGGAGGAAATCGTCATCACAGCCAGACGTGGCGAACGTCTCGTCCCGCTCCCGGAGGGCGCAAGCTATTTCGGCTTCATTTTCGCGTCGGGGAATGACGCGGCATTCGTCGAGAGCGCCCTGCGCGAAGCCCACCGCCGCCTCGAATTTGAAGTGCTCGCGGGTCTTCCCGTGGTTTCGTCCCGATGACAATGTCGTCAAACTCGTGTCCCGGAACCAGACGGTCACCTGCTATTCTGGTGAACCAAATGACGCAGCGGCGCGCGCTCCCCCGTATCTGTATCGCGCTCGGTCTGCCTGACGTGCCTCGCCTTCTGGAACAAGCCAGGCGTGAGGCGGAGGCAGGCGAGAGCTTTCTCGAGTTCCGGCTCGACTACCTGCCCGATCCCATGATCGGCGCTCGCGCCATCGCGGATTTTCTGGAGTGCTATCCCAACTGCACGATCCTCGCGACCTGCCGCCGCCACCAGAACCACGGCCGCTTCAATGGCAGCATCGAAGAGCAGCTGAAAGTGCTCGACCACGCGATTCAGCACGGCGCGCGAGCCGTGGACGTGGAGATCGAAACGGCCGAGGTCGTGCCGGAGCGTTGCGCCGAGTTGCGGGGCCGCGCATACCTGATTATTTCGTGGCATCATTTTGAGACCACGCCGCCCATCGATCCCGTTCTGAAGCGGATGCGCAAGGTTCCCGCGGACGTCTACAAACTGGTCAGCACCGCGCGAAAACCCAGCGATATGGGCCGTATCCTGGCCGCCAGTCGGTTGAGTCCAAAGATTCCGCTCGTGACGCTCGCCATGGGCGAGATCGGTTTTCCGTCGCGGGTACTCTCGACTGCGCTCGGCTCCGTTTTCACCTACGCCGCCCCGGCGCATGTGCAGGGCACGGCATCGGGACAAGTGAATGCGCGGCAACTCAGGTCCCTTTACCGCATCGACAAGTTCACCAAAGCCGCGAAGATCTTT
>DASZUZ010000119.1:0-1963 GCA_035547415.1 Bryobacteraceae bacterium
AAGGCGCCCCGGGATTCGTCGTCAGGCTCTGTTCATCCTGAACTGCTCAGGAAGGCATCCGCATCACCAACCCGTTTCGCCGGTCTTCGACAACCCTGTAAAAGAATTGTAAATTCAGCGCCCCGCCTTTCCGCCCTGCTCTTCCAGCATCCCGTATTCGCGCTAAAATCGCGTTGCCGATGCAAACGATCCTCGTTATCGACGACGATGAAAACCTGCGCGATACCATCGGGGTCCTCCTCGAGCGCGAAGGCTTTCGCGCCATCCTCGCCGCCGACGGCAAGAGCGGCCTCGACCAGGCGATTCTCGCCAGACCGGACCTGATCATCACGGACCTCCGGCTGCCGGACATCTCCGGCGTCGAAGTCTGCAAGCGTCTTCGCAACTCGGGCGTTCACACTCCGATCGTCGTCCTCAGCGCGGTCGGCGAAGAGATCGACAAAGTCCTGCTGCTCGAGATCGGGGCCGATGACTACGTCGTCAAACCTTTTGGCACGCGCGAGTTGCTGGCCCGAATCCGGGCCGTCCTGCGCCGGTCCCCAACCGAGCCCCAGAAAGTGTTGTCTTTTGCCGACGTCGAGATTGACATCGAACGCCGCGTCGTGACGCGTCGCGGCCACGAGATCCGGTTCACTCCCGCCGAATACAACCTGCTGACATACTTCCTGCAGAATCCCGACCGGCCGCTCTCCCGAGATATGATCCTGAACTCCGTCTGGGGCTACGAATCGTTCCCCAACACGCGCACGGTGGACGCCCATGTCGTTCGCCTGCGTCAGAAACTCGAACCGGACCCCAACTGCCCTCGTCACTTCCTGACATTGCACAAAGTGGGGTACCGCTTCCTCCCGTAACGCCCATGGCCCGCCTGGTTCTCATCGTCGAAGACAGCGAGACCTGCGCTGAGACGCTGCAGATCGCGCTCGAATCCATCCCCGATCTTGAAACGCGCGTGCTCCACAATTCCCGAGCCGCAATGGCGCTGCTCCGCGACCGCGCCGATGATGTCGCCGCCGTCGTCACCGATCTTCACATGCCGCAGGCGGATGGCTTCGACCTGATCCGCCAGTTACGGGCCGAGCCACAGTTCGCCCGTCTGCCGATCCTTCTGATCAGTGGGGACAGCGATCCGCGGCTTCCCGAACGTGCTCTCGCGCAGGGCGCGGACGCCTTCTTCGGAAAACCCTATTCCCCGTCGGCCGTGCGCCGAAAACTGGAGCAACTTCTATGTTGATGAGAGGTCTTCTCATTTCCCTCGTCTTCCTGCCTTCCCTCCTCGCGCAAACGAACGACAACATGCAGAGAATCCTCGATCGCCTGGATCGTCTGGAAAAAGAAAACCAGCAACTGCTCCAGGAAATTCAGGATCTTCGCCGCGAGATCCGGAACGAACAGCCCCCTGCGACAGTAACGGAACGTCTTCAGGTGCAGGAAGCCCGCACCGCCGAACTCGCGCAGACAAAGGTGGAGACCTCGCAAAAAATGCCCGTGTCACTGACCGGAATGGTGCTGTTCAATGCGTTCGCGAACGGGAAGAGCGGCGGCGCCCTGCAGGACCCCATCGCCGCGCAACTCACGCCGGGTTCGGCAAACACGGGAGCGACTTTCCGTCAGACGGTTCTCGGCCTCAAATTCGATGGACCTGCCTTGCCCGGAGGCGGCAAGGCGAGCGGGTCCATTTATAGGGACTTCTGGGGCGGCAGTGCGGCGGCGAGTAACAATTTGTTTCGCATCCGTCTCGCGACGGTCGATCTCGCCTGGAAAAACACGACGCTTACTGTCGGTCAGGACAAACCGATCGTGGCGCCGCGCGAACCGACCACGCTCGCCCAAGTAGGACTCGCGCCTCTGAGCGGAGCCGGCAACCTGTGGAGCTGGCAGCCCCAGGCCCGCATTGAACAGCGGATTCCGTTCGGCGAAGAAACAGGATTACGCGCCGAAGCGGGCGTCTATCAGACGTCGG
>DASZUZ010000120.1:0-7979 GCA_035547415.1 Bryobacteraceae bacterium
CGGCGCGGCGCGGGCTGAATACCGGCCGGCGCGATGTCGCCCGATCCAGGCACCGCCTCAGACTGCGGTTCTACTCTCGATTCCGGCGAGACCTTATGACGTGAATCCGCAGTCGGGCCACCCGTGATTTCGTCCAGGTCAGACTCCGTAGCGCGGTCAACGCCTGGTGTGCGAGCGAGGTGCACTGCACCGGCTGACCCGGGATGGCCCTGAACAATTCTTAGCTCGTCGTCGCGCGGATCCGCCGCTTGTGCGGTCCCGGACGGGGCTGACTGACGGGAGACCGCCGTCAGCTTATTCGTGACTTCGACCGCTTCAGATTCCGGAGCGCTGGCAGCGCTCCGCGCGCGCACGATGCGCCCCGAAACGACAGTCGCGGCCGCCTGATGGCGATCCGCCATTCGGACGAGTGGCCGTGAACGTCGCCGGAACAGAAACGCATAGATCGGAGGAGCCAGCATCCGCTGCAACCCGGCAGAACGCGACCATCGTCGCTGGAGATCCCGGAGCAAAGGCAAGCGTTCGTATGGAGACACGTCCGCGGTCGCCGGAGTCACATCCGCGGCGCCAATGATTTTCGTTTCCTGTGCCCCCGCTTCCATCCCCGATCGCCTAACCCTTCGAAAGCCCGCTGTGCGCCAGTTCCAGGCTTTCCACCGCCACCTCGGAAGAAGTCGCGCGCAGTTCCGGACCAGTCCACTTCACCGGATATGCTTTTTCAAAATTCCAGCGGCGTTGTTCCTGCCCTTGCCGGTCCAGCAACAGCACCGACACGTTCTTCCGCTCGACTCTGCCGTGCAGCACGTCCCAATGCCAGTTCCAGAGCGCTTTCGCATCGGTCATCCCATGCTTGAGCACCAGATTCGATGAATACTTCGCCGGACCCGCGCGCTTGTGGATGAACTCGTTCACGCCACCCTCGCGGTATTCCTGAATCTCCACCTCCGCACTCAGTCCCGACACCTCACTGAAACCACCCGCCACAAGCCCCTCGATCTCAACCGCAAAGTTGAAGCCGCCAAACGGGTCTTTTCTGCCGCCCGGTGACACCGACTACGCCTCCGTCCTCGCCTGTTCGTTCACGTGCTTGTTGATTCTGGAAATTTCGGCTACCCACCGATGCCGCTCCCGATGTTCGAGGGACATCACCTGCTCATACGGCCAGTGCAGGTAATAGGCGATGAATGCCACCTCCTCGTAGAGCGCTTCCTGCGGATAGCCGCTCATCCCCCCACGCTTTCCGCCTCCACCTCGAACTTCGACTCGCAGTGCGGACATGTCACGTGCAGACGGTTATGTCCGTTTTCATTGACTCGCCGGTAGAAATCCTGCAGGTAAGCCAGATCGGCCGAAAACAGATTTTCGATGATCTTCGGATTCACCTGCGGAAGTTCGCCGAGACGGCTCACCACCCGCGAGAGGAGGATGACGACGAGATAACCGGGATTCGTCTGCACTCGCGGATCTTTCATGGGCCCGATCTCGTCAAACGCGGTGGCGAGTCGCATAACTCCCTCGCGATGCAGGTTACCCTCCGCGTCCAGATAGCCTCGCGGCAGCGTGAACGGAAATTCCGTCTGCATAGCCTCAGGCCTTTGTCACGCCCTCGTGAACGATCTCCAGCGTCTCGATCGCCACCTCATTCGCCGTCGCGTTGAAGCTGGGGCCCGTCCACTTGGTTGGCCACGCGTTGATGAAGTTCCAGCGGATTTTCTCCTCTCCCGCTTCATTGATGAGAATGACTGAACCGTTCTTCCGCTCGGTCTTGCCGTCGATGACCTTTTTCCGCCAGTCCCAGAGAGAAGCATCATCCGTAATGCCCCACTTGAGCGTGATGTTGGAGTACTTGGTGAGGCCCGGCAGTTTGCGGGGGCTGTATGCTTTGTCCGTTCCTTCGCGATAGTCGATCGGGTCGGACGACGCGTCAACGCCGGCGCATTCGCGGAAGCCGCTCCGCGTGATTCCGTCGATCTCCAGACGGAAGTTATAACCGCGATATGGATCTTTTCTGTCGGCTGTAGCCATACGTCTCTCGTTCTCCTAAATTTGTTCCTCCGGCCCCGAAGGCCCTTCGATCGTCGCGCCCCTGGGCCCGTGCAGGAGCCGCACAATTACGAATTCGCGCGGCAGAGCGGGGGCCAGCCCGATCTCCGTTACCACCTGACCGCTCTCGCGAACCTCGGGTGGATTGGTCACCGCGTTGCACCTTACATAGAAGGCCTCTTCCGGCGTAGCGCCAACGAGCGCCCCGCGGCGAAACTGCCCGATAAAAAAAGTTGTCAGCTCGCGCTCGACGCGAGCCCATAACTGCGGGTCGTTGGGCTCGAACACAATGTCGGACATCTGCCATTCCATCCAGCGTGCCGCCATCAGGAACAACCGGCGCACGCTGATGTATTGCCAGGCCTTCTGGCCGCTCAGAGTGCGGGCGCCCCACACGCGAATGCCCCGGCCGGGAAAGAAGCGCAGACAATTGACGCCGCGAGGATTCAGCGAAGCCTGATCTTTATCGCTTACCGGTCGCGCCAGATCGAGCGCGCCGGCCACCGCTTCGTTCGCCGGCGCCTTGTGCACGCCGAACTGCCGGTCTGTTCGCGCGTAGATCCCCGCGATGTGGCCGCAAGGCGGCACAGCGACGGTCTTCTGATCGAAGCCGGCGATGCGAATCCATGGGTAGTAAATTGCGCCGTTGTAACCGTCAATCTCGAACCACTGCCGGTAAACGTCATCCGGCCCGTCATTCTGCCGGCAATCGAGAATGGCGAACCGCGTTCCCATATCCTCGCAGTGCTGTACCAGCTTCTGCTGCAACCGGAAGAATTCGTCACTGTCCGCGATCGCGGCGATGTCCGGCGCGCAGACAAGGTCAATCGCATTCAGTCGTTCGGTCTTCTGCAACGCCTCCGAGATGTCCCAGTCGGTGAGCGCCTCAATCGGAGCCACGTAACACGTTTCTCCGCCGTTCTTGAAGAATCCGTGAACCGCCTCCGCAAGATATCTGCCCGGCTTCGGATCGCCGAAAGCGCTGCAGAACTGTGACCAGAGATTGATGAGACGCGGGGCCGCCGGATCGGCGTTCTTCGTCGCCGGTGGTGGAAGTTTCGTCGTCAAACCGAGAAACAACGGCACGCCGGTGGTGAACTCCGCGCCGTGCGGAAGCAGAAAACCCTCTTCCAGATAGACTCCGGGAACCCGGTAGCGCTGTTCGTCGATTCGCGTCCCATTCATATGCGGAAACCGCAACGCCGCTGATTATGCGCCCTTCGGCCCGGCCCACTGGCTGATCCGGAATATCACGAATTCCGCGGGCTTCGTCACCGCGACGCCGATCTCCGTGGTCACGCGTCCCAGTTCTCTCTCGTCCGGAGGATTGGTTTCGTCGTCGCACTTGACGAAAAACGCCTCCTGCGGCGTGCTGCCAAACAGCGCGCCATCGCGCCAGACCTCCGTCAGAAATGCCGTCACGTTGCGGACAATCTTCGCCCACAGTGCGCGGTCGTTCGGCTCGAAAACCACCCACTGCGTGCCGCGATCGATCGACTTCCGCAGGAAGAGAAAGAGACGCCGCACATTGATGTACTTGAAGTCTTCGTTCATGTCGCCACCCAGGGTGCGCGCGCCCCACGAACGGATATTGCCGTTCAGGTTGCGGATGCAGTTGATCCCATTGGGATTCAGTCCATCCTGAATAGCGTTGCTGATCGGATAACGGATATCCAGAGCGCCGCGAATCACTTCATTCGCCGGAGCTTTGTGCACGCCCCGCGTAGTGTCGACGTGGGCGTATACGCCCGCCATGTGCCCGCTCGAGCCGACGTAGATCTCGCCATCGCTGTCCGGATCGAACAACTTCGCCGCGATGTCGAACACTTTGATTGCGGGGAAATAAAGCGCGGCATAATCCGAGTTCCCGGTACTGCCCTGAATGTTCTCTTTTGTCAGATCGCCGGAGACGGTCACGGCGCTGTCCAGGATCGCGAAGCGATCGCCCATCTTTGTGCAGTGGTCGACCAGATTCTCCTGCACGATTTTGTCGTGAATGCCCGGCGCGGCCACGAGAGCGATTTCGTCCACGGCTTCGAATGGCAGCAGACCCTCGGGATTCTGCAGGTTGAACAAGTCGGGATACGCCATCACATAACAGCGGGTGCCGCCGTTATCGAAAAAAGCGAATACGCCGTGCGCGAGATCGCTGTGAGTGGATTTGCGATCCGCCTTTGAGTGATCCGGATCATCGGCGGCTTTCTCAATATCGATCGAGAAGCCGCCGAAGTATTTCCTGAAATCCGCGAAGCTGGTGCACAGCTTGACCTCGCCGGGTTCCGCGGCGGCATCGTGGGCATCGGCATCCGTCAGTGCGCGCTGATACTTTTCATTCGCCGTTTTTGCCGCGGTTTCTTTGTCGCGAAAATCCTTTAACTTCTCGGGAAAATCCCCGCCCGCGCCACCACCCGCCGACGGTCCCGCCGACCCGCCCGTCGCCGCGGCGGGCTTCTGCGCCGCTCGCAAGGCATCCTGCGCGGATCGCAGAGCCGTCTTCGCATCCGCGGCCTCAGTCTTCATCTTTGTCAGATCATCCGGTTTGATTTCCGCCGGTGGGAAGGTTCGCGCGACGTAAGGCTTTTCCGCGCCATCCGGCACATATTTCGGGTTCGGCTCGAGAATCGTGATCTGGGGCGGCATCAACCCCACGAAACCGCACGTGCTGGTTCCCACGCCCGCGATCGGCTTCACGTCCGAAGGCTTCTCTTCGACGTAAACTCCCGGGTGTAAATACTGAGGCATTCGTTTCGCTCCTTTACTTGAACTCGTTCCGCCGCCTGCGGCAGCGGTGACGGCCTTCTCCGCGGACGCCACCGGCTTCGTCTCGGAAGGCACCGCAGAGGCCGCCGCCGATGCAGGCTCGCCGGACGCCTCCTCCGCGGTGGCAGGCGGGGTTGCTTCCGGGGCGGAAGATGTTTCGGCCGAGGCCGTTTCGGCGACGAGCGCCGCCGCCGGCTCTCCGGTTTCGCCTGTGCCGCCAACCGGTTCTTCGCCTTCCGCGCCGCCCTGCCCCGCGGGGCTTCCCGCCGCCGTCGCATCCGCGCCAGACGGTGTCGCCGGACGCCGGCGTTGACGTTTCGCGGCACTGTCGTCAGGCGCGTCAGGCATTCTTCTTTTTCCCTGTGCTTCGCGCGGCGCTTCGCCGCTCGAGTATGAAATTCAGCGGCTTGAACGAAGACGCGGTATCGTCCATTTCCGCGCGCAGAGTTGAAGGACCAAATCCATTGGCGCTCGCGACAACAGGGCGGCCCTTCCCTGCTTTCGTGGGTTCCACGGCGATCAGTTCGTATTTCCCTTCCGCATCGGTGAATGCCCTCTCGCCGCTGCCTGGAAGCATCACGAGCGCCATGGCGACCGGCGTGTTCGCGCCTTTCTCCGTAACCCTGCCGCTGATGACGAACGGCCGCAACCCGATGCGGGGAAGCGGGAACACAGGCTTCAGCGCGCTTCGCGATACTTCGATCGTTGTCTTCGAGGGAAGATAGCGCGTCGTCTTCGCCGGACAGGTCACGATCAGATCGTAGGCTCCGTCCCGGAGATCCGTGAAGTAAAACAGACCATCCGCCGACGTACGGGTCTGCGCGATCAGCTTTCCATCGCGCATGGTTCGCACAAGGGCTCCCGAAATCGAGCGCGATGTGTACTCATCCTGCACCTGCCCGGCGGCGACCACGCGGCGGACGATGTCGCGCTCGATCATCGCGACCCCTTCGCCAACGCCTCTTCGGGCGTCTCCGGCGGGAACTTCAGAACTTTCTCGATCACGGGCGCCTCGGCGGGGAATTCGCCATCGGGTACAACACCGATGGTCACCGTATAGTGCAGCGCCGCCTTGGGCTTGCCTCCCAGCGCCTGCCAGAATTCCGCCGGACTCTGCAGCCTTCCCGGTTGCAGCGTGCTTGCGGGCAGCGGCGGCTCCTGGCCGAGCAGCCCTCCTCGCAACAGGACTCCGGGGATTGTCGGATGCCGGAGCAGCGCTCGCATGACTTCGCTCAACAGATGGTGTTCTTCCAGCCACCGCGATGTCGCGCCTTCGCTCGACCAGGCCGTAATGAGATACGAGCAATCCACGCGCACGGAGTTGCGGATTCGATACGCGGATCCGTCCGCTCGCCGTTCGAGCGCCCACTGCCCTTCGCGCAGATCCGTGTTCTCGCGGATGTCGTAGAGAAAGAGATTGACGGCGGGCGTCTTGACGTCCGGCGGCGGAAATTCGTTATCGGGTGGGGCGAAACTGATCGCGACCTGCTCGACAAGAGCCGCGGACAACTCGCGCCTCAATAACTCTTCGATCGTCCTGTCGAGATCGCGAATCATCCAGCTACTTCCGGGGCCTGAGACAGTTCTCGCTACCGAGTTCGCACCAACATGGCAATTGAAACGCCAAAGGCGCCTCCGGGTAAGGGCTCCGCGCAACCCACTGAGCCGGGACGCGCTTCCCGGCCGCTCAGGGAGGGCCCGCACGCCCTCCAATGTCACGTGTGTCTCAGAATCTGATACACGACGGTCCCGTCAGGAAGGATCCGCGATCGGGCAACGCGGAATGCGCCCGAATCCGCCACGCATTTTCCTGGGGGAGACGGTTCGTATCACGAACTGTAACTGCCGGCTGCCAGCGGTGGGACATGGTTACATCCGAATTTCTGTCATAATCACACCGGAGGGACGCAAACCAGCGTCGCGCACGCCGTGCCGAGTCGGTATTCCAGGGCCGCACTGCTCCCGCCGCCCCGGTCTTCGGGAGCCAACGCCCGAATGTCTCCGGTTTCTGCGCGCTACCCGGTTCGGACTGCGTCGCGCATCCCGAATCGCTCCGTCATGGCCGCCGGCGACTGCCTCTTTCTGCAGCGAAGAGTGGGGAATCGGGTCGTCAGATCCCTCATCTCCGCCGCAAACCCGGAACTCCGGCTGGCCGCGGCGATCGACGACGACCTGCATTTGCATGCGCCAATTTTCACTTCGTCCGACCAGTTCGCGCGACTTGACAACGCGTTCCACAATCGCCCGACGTTGACCGCGGCGGACAACGGACCGGCGGTACGTGTCTTTCAGGAGGCGTTGGTCGCGGCTGGCGAGAGATTGCCGAAATCCACGAAGCCGGACGGGCAACTCGACGGCATCTGGGGAAACGAAATGACGGCCGTCGTCGCCCGGTTCCAGGCCGCGAACGGAATTGAACCGGGCGGGTTCGAGGCGGGCCGGAAGACGCTCCTCGCTCTCGATACGCATCTGAAATCGGTTCAGCCGAAACCGCCGGGTCCGCAGCCGCAGCCGAAACCCTCGCCGACTCCGACACCGCCGCAGGACAACCAGGAACTCGAAACGGTGATGAACCAGATTTCGATCGCCTGCCAACTCCTGATTACCCGTGAACGTGACGGTCTGCTCGCCCTTTGCCGCGATCTGTCCGGTCTGGACAAGCCCCAGCCGTCCGCGCTGCTGGTCACGGCGGCCACGCTGCTCCAGATCCTTGCGCCTCCGCTTTATGGCTTTGCCGAAGGCGCGCTCCGTATCGCGATCAAGAAGGCCTTAAACACCGCTCTCAATCCCGCCGATGAAGTTCTGACCGATCTCGACAACATGAATGACAAAGTCTGCGACGGGATCTTCGCCAGCTTCAGCGATGCGGTTTCCGGGCTGAAGCAGCCGTCGCCGGACGAGACGAGAGCGGACCTCCTCGCCGACTATTGCGACGCTCAGCTCGATCAGGTTACGAAGGCGGGATTCAAAGCCGTGTCGCAGTTCGAAGACGCGGGAAAGACCGCCATTCGCAACAGCAAACCATCCGCGCAGAAGCACGACCCGCGAAACCGCTCGGGCGATCCGCGGATCGACGGCGCGCTTGCCGTTCGCGATGCCGTCAATCAGACCGCGGACGCCGCTTTTGCCGTCCGTTACGACCGCGCGCTGCATGCATGGGACACGCAACTGGCGCA
>DASZUZ010000121.1:0-11610 GCA_035547415.1 Bryobacteraceae bacterium
GCGACCATCGTCGCGCCCCCGGCATTCGTCCGCGTCGAAAACACCATGGATCGAAGAAAGACCTTTCGCGGATACCGGAATGAAAGCCTCGCCTGCAGGTTCACGCACTCGGATGCCCGGCTCGATCTGTCAAAGGTCCAACTGACAGTCGATGGCAACCCATGGCCGCTGCTTTCGGTGGAGCAACCCGAGCCAGGAATGTGGCAGGTGAACGCGCGCCTGAAGAACCTCTCAGCCGGTCCGCATCAACTCCGCCTGCGCACGGCGCGCAGTGAATTTTCCGAGCCGTTTACAATTGTTTCGGATCCCGTTTTTTGACGGCGCGAACACCGCGACTTCGCGATGCTTTTTCGCATCCACTAATTTGCGTCCGATGCACGAACCACGTTCCGTCCGAGCTCCCGGCCTCGCTGTAAAGAAGCAGCGCGGAGAGAAGATCACCATGATCGCCGTCTATGACGCCACCATGGCGCAGATATTCGATCAGGCCGGCGTGGACGTTCTGCTCGTCGGTGATTCTCTCGGCATGACGATCCTCGGCTACGACACTACGGTACCAGTCACTCTGGACGATGTCGTTCATCACGCCAAAGCAGTATCAAGGACCGCCAGACGCGCGCTCGTCGTCGCGGACATGCCGTTTCTCTCCTGGCGGATCAGCAACAGCGAGGCCGTACACGGAGTGAAGCGCTTAATGCAGGAAGGCGGAGCGAGCGCAGTCAAGATCGAAGGTGGCGCATCCGCGGTGCCGACCATTTCGCATCTCGTGGAATCCGGCGTGCCCGTGATGGGGCATCTCGGCCTGACGCCGCAGTCTGTGCACCAGTTTGGAGGCTTCAAAACGCAGGCGAAGAATCCCGACGCACAGCAGAAACTGATCGACGACGCGCTCGCCCTCGAAGAGGCGGGCGTATTCGCCATCGTACTCGAGTGCATCCCGGCCGACCTTGCCCGGCGTGTGACGTCGCAGTTGCGCATTCCGACCATCGGCATCGGCGCCGGACCGCATTGCGACGGACAGGTGCTTGTCAGCTACGACATGCTCGGCCTTTTCGAGAATCCGCCCCCGTTTGCGAAACAGTACGCCCGCCTGCGCGACGAGATCTCGCGCGCGGCGGCCGCTTTCGTCGAGGACGTCAAATCCGGCGAATTTCCCCAATGAACTCTGAGGTAATCGACTCCATAGCGGCGCTCCGTCGCCGGCTTCTCCCTGCGCGCGCCAGCGGTCGCGTCATCGGTTTTGTCCCGACGATGGGCGCCTTGCACCGCGGGCACCTCCGGCTTGTCGAGGAGGCTCGGAAGCAATGTAATGTCGTGGTCGCCAGTATCTTCGTCAACCCGATCCAGTTCAATCAGACCGAAGATTACGCTCTCTATCCCCGCACTCTGGACCACGACGTTCAGCAATGCTCCGCAGCGGGTGTGCATATCGTCTTCGCACCCGGCACAACGGAAATGTACCCCTCACCGCTATCCACCTTCGTCGAGGTTCCGTCCGTCAGCGAACATCTCTGCGGAGCATTCCGCCCTGGCCACTTCCGCGGAGTTGCGACCGTCGTGATGAAGCTCTTCCAGATCGTGCAGCCCGATTACGCCTACTTCGGTGAAAAGGATGCCCAGCAACTCGCAGTCATCCGGCGCATGGTTCGCGATCTTGATGTGCCGGTCGCCATCGTTCCCGTTCCGACCGTTCGCGAAGCGGACGGGCTCGCGCTGAGTTCACGAAACCAGCGCCTCACGCCCGAAGACAGGAGAGTCGCGCCTATGCTCTTTCGGGCTCTCGAGATCGCGCAGACTGAAGGCAGGGAATCCGCTCTCGCCTATCTCGCGACAGAGCCGCGGTTCCGGGTCGAATACCTCGAAGCCGTCGATCCCGACGAAATGCAACCTGTCGACCCCGCGCATCGGCCGGTGCGGTTTACGATTGCCGCGTGGCTCGGGCCGGTCCGCCTGATCGATAACGTTCTTGCCGTCTGAAATTCGCTCAGGAGTCGAGCCGGGGCAAACCGCCGGGAGCGAACTTCAGTTTCTCCTCGGAGTCGACGGCATCCCGCAGCGCCCTGATGATCGTGTCATCCGTGGCGCTCGCCCGCTGCATTTCGGCCGGATAGTGGACAGAGAACTCCAGTCCTTTATCCGTCAGCCGCAAACGGCACTCCGGCCGCGGCGGTGCGATCTGCAGATCCACCGACTCTTCCAGAGCCGCATGCTTACGGTCGATTTTGTCCCGGTATTGCTCGAACACCTGGTCCACCGCTGCACCTAGTATCACGTGAGCGATCTCGAATGGACTTTCCGGAGCGAGCGCCAGCGTCACCCGATGCCATACAAAATCAGCCCCGGGCATCTGCTTGAACAGCGCTGAAGTCGAGAAGAGCACTGCATTGGAAAACACTACGATTCTGCCGGTCGGATGAAGGTCCGCACCCTGCCCCGCCAGTTCCATGAGGTAGATCCGGACAAGACCGATCTCGACAACGTTCCCCGTCACTCCCGAGATCGTCACCTTGTCGCCAATCTTCACGCCGTATCGGCCAATCAGAAAGAAATAGGCAACCACGGCCAGCAGCACATTCTGAAGCGCCACCGCAATACCCGCCGTCAGGAAGCCCGCATACGTGGCGAGCGAACCAAAGTCGGAAATGAAGCCCAGCACGAATACCAGCGTGAGCGTAAATCCGAATATGACGCGCCGCATCAGCATGAACTGACGACGACGCCGTATATCGCGCACGTAGCGGAATGTGGCGCGGCGCCAGATTGCCGAGACGATCAGCAGCACCACGATAACGGTGCTCAGCGCGGCTGATCGCAGGAATAAATACCGTGTGGCCTCGCCACGCTCATCCTTCACTGCATCCAGCAGTTCATTCAGGCTGCCGCGTGCCGCGCCGGTGGCGACTCCCTGCTCCGCGAGAGGCGCCAAAGCTGTCGAGATCTGTTTGAATTGCGCCGTCAGGATTTCAATCTCCTGGCGATCCGAGTTCAACTGCTGGACGTCCTGCGAAGTGGAATCACTGGAGAGCGCGTCGCTTCGTTGAATGGACTTCCGGATCTCCGCCGCGAGAGGGGCTTTCAGCCGGTCTGTCTCCGCCAGCATCGCGTCAGTCGCGCCGATCACATCCTGCAGTTGCATGGCCGAGCGCGTCAGTTCAATCGCTTGTGTTCCGAGACTGAACAGTCCGGCGGAATCTGCCCGAAAAGGATTGGCGGATTCTCTGGAAGGCCCGGACGAAGCGGCGGGCGCGCCGTTCGGCGACGATGACGCCACGGAAGTGGCATGGGCACGCTCATCGTGATGAGCTTCCGGAACGGAGCGCTCGAGATCGTTGATTTGTCCGGCGAGCCCGCCAGCACTGCCCGCGGCGCCTCCACCCGCGAAAGAGATCACGCCCTGAATTGTCTTCTGGACCTCCTTCGCGAGATCCAGTTCGGCCTGGAGTTCGCGCCTCTGCGCTTCGAGGGCCGCTACCGCCTTCGTGGGCGCTTTCGCCAGCGCCGCGCTCAGATCGTTCAAACGCGCCTGGACGTTGCTGATCCGATCGGCAGCGCGTTGCGCCGCATCCGTGAGATTGCGGCCATTCGCGGCTGCAGCCTGGCTGCTTTCGGGCGCGGGCTGTCGCGCCAGGGCAAGCAGGTTCGCTTCCGCGCGAGCGAAATCGAACGCAAGCTGCAGGGCTTTCAGCGAACTTTGCCTGGTGTTTTGCCGGACAAGCAACTCGCCCGAAGCGCCGGGAAGATCAGTCGCGCGCTGAATATTTCGGTACCAGGCGATCGTGTGTTCGAGGTGCGAAAGAATGTCTTCGGCGCGTACCGTTGTGGGCGGGGGTGGCGGCGCAGCCAGCGCCACCAGGGGCGCCAGCCAGAACAAATGTTTAAACAGCCGGCGGTTCATTCCCCTCTGTCATCGCTTCCGCTTCAGCAGCCGCCGCCGGTCCCGCGGCGCGCGCCTCATTGATTAATTCCTGCGCTGCGTTGACCAGGTGTTCGGGAACCTGCACCTGAAATTCGAGATTGGGGAGCACATGCGGACCCGCGATCAGTGCGGGAATTCCGCTCGCGTCCAGAATCCCCTTGATCGTCAGCGCCTCCATCTCGGCATCATGGTTCGACGAGCTGAAGACAGGAACCAGGGATTCCTCCGGCGTCGGCTCTGTGGGCGTGATTTCCGCGTCACTGGTCATGCAACCAACATATCCTTTTGCGAATCGAAGCGCATTAGAATGGTGTTGGGATTGAGACATGGACGATAACGGCAAATTCGGTTGGTTTTTGGCAGGCGCGCTCGTAGGAGCCGCGGTTGCGCTGCTGTATGCGCCTAAGGCGGGTAAGGATACTCGCGAGTATCTCGGCAAAACGACGAAGGAAGGCCGGGACGCGATGGAGGCCAGCGGACGCGAACTGATGGATCGCGGCAAGGAACTGTACGATCGCGGCAAGCAGATCGCCGAAGATGCCGCCGATCTCTTTGAACGCGGCCGCAAGCTGGTGCAGGGCTGATTGCGTTCGATTGAGATCGGGGATTTCCGCATTACGCACATACGCGCCGGATCCTACTGGTGGGACGGCGGCGCGATGTTCGGCGTGGTACCGAAAACCCTCTGGTCGAAGTTCCTGCCGAACGATGAGTTGAATCGCATCGAGGCTGGCTTCAATTGCTACGTGATCGAAGACGGGCACACCCGAATTCTCGTCGAAACCGGCGGCGGCGTTCGTCACGATGCGCGCGCGCTCCATCGCATGCGCATGCCGGAGGCGGTGCGTCTCCCCGAGGCATTATCGGCGCAAGGGTTTCAGCCGGAATCGATCGACACGGTGATCAACACGCACCTGCATTGGGACCACGCGGGCGGCAACACTCTCGACGTCGGCGGATGCGTCCTCCCCGCCCTTCCCGAGGCTCGGTACATCACCCAGCGCGCGGAACTGATGCACGCGCGCGAGCAGCACCCGCGCGACGCGATCAGCTATCGCGCCGTGAATTATGAACCGCTCCTCGAAGCCGGCAGAATGCACCTGCTCGATGGCGATGGCGAGATCGCTCCGGGAGTGGAAGTACGGGTCACCCCTGGCCATAATCGCGACATGATGATCGTGCTGGTCCGCTCACAGGGCAAAACATGGTGTCATCTCGCGGATCTCGTCATGTACGCCGCGCAGATCACGCCGACGTGGGTTTCGGGCTTCGATCTCTTTCCCCTCGAAGGCATCGACAACAAAGCGCGTCTTCTCGGGCAGGCGGCTCGGGAAGATTGGGTCTGCAGCTTCGCGCACGATCCCGACGTGGGTTTTGGGAAAATTGAAGTGCAGGAGGGTAAGTGGCGACTCCGGCAAAACCGGTCCTGAATCTTCCCGATTTTCACAACGAACCGTACGCTGATTTCACCCGACCCGAAAATCGGCGCCGGATGGAAGAGGCCCAGGCGAAGGTCCGCGCAAACTTGGGTCACGAGTATGCGCTCATCATCGCAGGCGAACGTGTCCACACCGACGACAAGCTGACATCGCTCAATCCCGCGCGGCCCACGGAGGTCGTGGGCATTCATCAGAAGGCGACTCCGGAGCTGGCGAGCCACGCGGTGGAGACGGCTTATTCCAATTTCACTCGCTGGAGCAGAACTCCCGCCGAAGATCGCATCCGCATGGCGTTGCGTACAGCGGAGTTGATCCGGCAAAGGAAGTTCGAGTTCGACGCGTGGCTGGTTTTCGAGGCCGGCAAGACATGGCCGGAAGCGGAAGCAGAGGTTTCCGAAGCGATCGACTTCTGCGAATACTACGCGCGGGAGATGGCCCGACTCACCGAACCACAACCCGTCGTGCAGCTTTCCGGCGAACGAGACGAGATGCGGTATCTGCCCCTGGGCGTTGGCATCGTGATTCCGCCGTGGAACTTCGCGCTGGCGATTCTCTGCGGGATGACTGTCGCGGCGCTGGTGACCGGGAACACCGTAATTATCAAACCATCGAGCGAAACTCCGACAATCGCCGCCATTTTTGCGGAGACGCTGCTGGAAGCGGGTTTTCCGCCGGAGTCGTTCAGCTTTCTCACCGGCAGCGGCGCCGCAATCGGCGATCTGCTGGTCTCGCACCAGAAAACACGCTTCGTCTCATTCACCGGATCGCGCGATGTCGGGCTGCACATCAATGAACTCGCCGCGAAGCCGCGGAAAGGCCAGATCTGGATCAAACGCGTCGTGGCGGAGATGGGCGGCAAAGACGCAATCATCGTCGACGGCGAATGCGATCTCGATGCGGCAGTAGAGGGCGTAGCCGCTTCCGCATTCGGTTATCAGGGCCAGAAATGCTCCGCCTGCTCACGCGCCATCGTTCACGAAAAGGTCTACGATTCGTTCATCGAAAAGCTCAGAGCGCGCACTGAAAAAATCGCCGTGGGGCCGCCGGACGATCCTATGTACTACATGGGACCGGTGATCAGCGCGGGCGCGAAGCGTTCGATCCTCCAGTACGTCGCTATCGGCAAAACCGAGGGCCGCCTGCTGACCGGCGGACACGCAGCGGAAGGAGACGGCTACTTCATCCAGCCGACCGTCATCGCAGACGTAAGTCCCGGCGCGCGCATTTTTCAGGAAGAAATCTTCGGCCCCGTGCTCGCCGTGACGAAGGCAAAGACCTTCGACGAAGCCCTCGCCATGGCCAACGATTCCCAATACGGCCTGACCGGCGCCATTTACTCGAACAACGCGGAACATATCGAGCGGGCGCGCGAGCAATTCTTCGTCGGCAATCTGTACATCAACCGGAAGTGCACGGGCGCCATGGTCGGCGCGCATCCGTTCGGTGGATTCAACATGTCCGGCACGGATTCAAAGGCTGGCGGACCGGATTACCTGCTGCTGTTCCTGCAGGCGAAGTCGATCGGCGAGAAGGTGACCGCACTACCGAGGCCTGTGGGTGGCGAATGAACCAGCGCCGCTGCTAGAATGGGACTACCCCGATAAGAAGGGGACTGAGAAATTAAAACGACAGGGTCAAATCTGATCGACGCGGCGCGGACCTCAGCGTCCGCTCCTGAACCGGGATCTTCGGATCCCGGTTTTTTATTTGCGGAAGATGATGATGTGTTGCTGCGGCAGAATTTCGATCGACTGATCGAACCGGAAACCTTCCGGCTCCACCTCAGCCCGAACCTGCTCTAACGTCATCTTGTGCTCGGGACGGATCGGGACCTTCGGGTCTTCGGCTCTGTACTCAAACAGCACCAGCCGTCCTCCTGGCTTCAGCGAGTCGCGTATCCGATCGAGCATTTTCTCCGGCTCCGAAAACTCGTGATACACGTCAACGAGTAGTGCCAGATCCACCGAGTTCTTCGGCAGTTTCGGATCGTCGATCGCCCCCAGGACCGGGCGAACGTTGCTCAGATGACGCGTCTTCATATTCCGCTGGAGCTGATTCAGCATCGATTGCTGAATGTCCTCACCGTACACCACGCCTTCCGGACCGACGCGCTCCGCGAGACGCCACGTGAAGTAGCCGACGCCGGCGCCGATATCCGCCGCGATCGAGCCGCGCGGAATCGCGAGAGCGTCCAGCGCCTGGTCCGGATGCTCCTCGGCCTGGCGTTCCGGCCGCACCAGCCAGTCAGCCCCGCCCGGCCCCATGACGTGCGCAATCTGCCGGTGAGTGATCGGGTGGACATCCTCCGCCCGGCCGACAAGCGAAAAAAACAGCAGAGCCGCTACAATCCGGCCTTTTTCCATAAGTCATCCACTCTTTTCTTTACGTCCGGAGTCATGCGAATCACTTCGGGCCATTCGCGCGTGAAGCCCTCCCCCGGCCACTTGCGCGTCGCGTCGACACCCATTTTGCTGCCGTAGTTAATCAGACGGCTCGCATGATCGAGCGAATCGATCGGACCCATGGTGAACTGGATATCGCGTTCCGGATCGATATTGTTCAGCGCCCGCCAGGCGACTTCGCTCACGTTCTGCACGTCGACATCTTCGTCGACCACCACGATGCACTTGGTAAACATCGCCTGCCCCAGGCCCCAGATCGCGTTCATCACCTTCCGGGCGTGGCCCGGATAAGACTTGCGGATCGAGACGAGCATGATGTTGTGGAAGATGCCTTCGGCCGGCATGCACATATCCCGCACTTCCGGCAGTTGCATGCGCATCAGCGGCAGGAAAATCCGTTCGATCGCCTTCCCCATGTAGAAATCCTCCATGGGAGGAGGACCGACGATCGTCGTCGCGTAAATCGGTTCCTTCCGCTGCGTGACGCAGGTAACGTGGAAAACCGGATACTGATCGGCGAGCGAGTAATAGCCTGTGTGATCCCCGAACGGACCTTCCGTCCGCATTTCACCGAGTTCCACATACCCTTCCAGAACGATCTCCGCGTTGGCGGGCACTTCCAGATCGTTGGTCTGGCACTTCACCATCTCCACCGGACTCCCCCGCAGGAATCCCGCGATCATCATCTCGTCGAGATCGGGCGGCAGCGGCAGGATAGCGGAATACATCGTGGCCGGATCCGCGCCAATGGCGACCGAGACATCCATCCGCGTCTTCCCTTCGGCCATGCGGCGGCGGTGGTGCTCGGCGCCCTGTTTGTGCGTCTGCCAGTGCATTCCCGTGGTGCGCTCGTCGTAAACCTGCATCCGGTACATGCCACAGTTGCGTTTGCCGGTTTCCGGGTTGCGCGTAAACACCATCGGCAGAGTGATGAACGGACCGCCATCGTCGGGCCAGCAGGTCAGCACGGGGTAATCGTAGAGCGAGAAATTATCGGTTTTGATGACTTCCTGGCAGGGGCCCTTCGAGACGATCTTCGGAAAGAATGCTCCCATTTCGGCCAGTTTGGGCAGCATTTTGAGCTTGCCGAGCAGTCCCTCCGGCATTCGCATTTCGAGGTATTCGCTGATCCGTTTCGCCACTTCGTCCACGGACGAGACCTGCAGCGCGATCTCCATCCGGCGCATGCTGGCGAACGCATTGATCAGGACCGGAACCGTGGAGGCATTACTGGTCCTCGCGCCCGGGCGTTCGAATAACAGAGCCGGTCCGCCCGATTTGACGGAGCGGTCGGCGAACTCCGTGATCTCGAGTTTCGGGTCGACCGCGAAGGGGATGCGCTTCAGTTCTTTGTTTTTTTCGAGAGCGCGAATAAACTCGCGCAGGTCTTCGTAAGCCATGGGGAGCGATCTACTATGATGGCAGGTTCAAATGTCTGAAAATCGTGTTGCTCTGGTGACCGGCGCGAGCCGGGGGATCGGCCGTGCGTGCGCCATCGAATTGGCGAAGGCTGGATATCGGGTCGCGCTCGCCGCGCGGCAGGTCGAAAAGCTCGAAGAAGTGGCGGGCGAAATTCGCGCGGCCGGGGGCGATGCCTTCGTGGTCGCGCTTGATCTGAGCGCGCCGGAATCGATCAAAGAAGCCATCGGCAAAGTCGCGAAAGAATTCGGCCGGATCGACATTCTGGTGAACAACGCCGGCGTCACGAAAGACGGTCTCGCCCTGCGCATGAAGCCGGATGACTGGAATCTGGTCCTGCAGACGAATCTCTCGGGGGCGTTTTATTGCATCCAGCAGGTGATCTCTCCCATGATGCGCGAACGCTGGGGACGAATTGTGAATATTTCGTCTGTGGTAGGCGAGGCCGGTAATGCGGGGCAGGCGAATTACGTGGCTTCCAAGGCAGGCCTGATCGGGCTGACGAAATCTCTTGCGCAGGAACTGGGATCGCGCAACATCACCGTGAACGCCGTGGCGCCGGGATTCATCGAAACGGACATGACGTCCGTTCTCAAGGACGAGCAGAAGACCCGCATCACCCAGAGCATTCCGCTCGGGCGCATCGGAAAACCCGAAGAGATCGCGGCCGCGGTCCGATTTCTCTGCAGCAACGAAGCCGGCTACATCACCGGCAGCGTCATTGACGTAAACGGCGGCATGTACATGCGATAACGCAGTAAACCCGGTTCCACCATCCTGCGCGGTTGACGCTTCGGGATCTACTCAAACCTGAGATCGAGGACGGTGACATCGTCGCTGCTGACCGCCGCCGCCATGGCGAGCGCTTCGGCCAGTGCTTTGGACTGAACCCGTCCCAGCATTTTGACGCAGTCCTCCACCCACCGATCGTCTTCGTCGTTGCGCGCTTCGGATACACCGTCCGAGAACAGGACCAGTCGGTCGCTTCGGAAAACCTGAATCGTCTTTTCTTCGATCATCGCGTTTTCGAATGCGCCAACAACCATGCCCGTGGAGTCGAGGCGTTCCGCGTCGCCGTTGGCCCGCAGCAGCACCGGCGCCGGATGCCCGCAGTTCACATACCGCAGCCTTCCCGCGTCGGCGTCATAAGTCCCGAAGAACAGCGTGGCGAAATGCTCCGGCGCGGTCGATTCGAAGAACTGCTGATTGGCGCGGGCCATCAGCCGCGCCGGTTCGTGCGCCAGATCCTGATTGCCGCGGATCGTCGCCTGCAGATTCGCCATGAGGATCGCCGCCCCCGTACCCTTTCCAGATACATCGCCCAGCAGAAATGCCGTCGTTCGCGGTCCGGTCTGGAAAACGTCGCAGAGATCGCCGCCGATTTCTCCGGCGGGCCGGAAGACGCACTCACACTGCACGCCCGGCGCGCTCACGCGGGGGCGGGGCAAAAGGCGGCGCTGAATCCGCCCGGCTAACGATAATTCGTGATTCCGACCGGACTGTTTCGCCAGAATCTCGAGAACTTTATGGTTGTCCCAGGGCTTGGTGATGAAATCGCTGGCGCCTCGCCGCATTGCCTCCACGGCCAGATCGATCGTGCTCCAGGCCGTCATGACGACCACCGGAACGTCGGGACGCCGCGCATGCAGCGCATCGAGCAGCGCCATGCCTTCAGCCCCGGACGTCGTGTCCCGCGCATAATTCATGTCGATCACGACAATGTCATGATGACCCGCCGCCGCGGCAATGAGCGCCTGCTCGGGGGAAATCGCGGTTTCGGTCGTATAACCTTCCGTCTTAAGCAACAGCCGCAATGCCTCAAGAATGTCCGGCTGGTCGTCAACCACCAGTACCTTGCGTGTCAACTCCTGCACCATATCGTCGCCGGTGAAACCGCAAGACATACTCCAATGACGCCACCGAAATGATTCAGTTAGTTACGGAGCCGCCCGCCGGAATCGCTGTTCGATACCGGACAGGGACGTACCGCCAGCGGTCATTGCGGGATTTCACCGCCCTGCGTGACATGGACATCTGCCAGCCGGTTGCGCTCATAAATCTGCGTTGGAGAGAATTCGGGACTGTCCCGTGCGAATTCGCGGGTGAATCGAATCACGCTTTTGTTTCCGCGTACGAGCGCGATTTTGGCGCGATCGCCGAGAACCACTCGTAAGCTGCGGAAACCCGTATTACTGAACGAGGCCTGCCCGCAGGTAGTTAATTATGCCTATTACCAGCATTGAACATTCTGTTGATTTTGCTGCGCTTACTGGACGCGCACTAACCCATGCTCACAAAGAAGATTAACTTGCGCTCCTGCTTAGTGCAAGCGGAATCTCACTAATACTGCTACTCCTTACCTGCCCGAGTGATATTTCAGTCGCTTTTTGTACAAGTCGGGGGTAGAGCCGGTTGAAACGGCCCGCAACGTGGT